>NZ_BADW01000047.1:0-100026 GCF_000241165.1 Pseudoalteromonas sp. BSi20439 | reverse complement strand
AATCAGCAATCGTTTTAAAGTCGGGTGCCAACTTACCAAGTAGCCACATCAGTTCAATATTGCGTTGGCATTCGGTTTCTAATCGGCGGGATGATTGAATACGGTTGAGGTAACCATAAAGATAAAGCTTTAATAGTGTGGCTGGATGATACTTAGGGCGGCCTGTGGACTGTAAGGTTAATCCTTTAAACCCCAATTCAGCTAGATTTAGTTCCTCAATGAAAACATCAATTACTCTGACCGTATTATCTTCACTGACGTAGTCTTCCAACGATTCTGGAAATAACGTTGATTGGTTACGATCTTCACCGCTTATAAACTTTGACATATTGCCTCAACCCTCGACTGAATCAATAGTCTTATTATATAAATATCAGTATATTAAGTGAACTAAATGTATAGATTAATCGATCATAAGCAGCAGATACTTAGACCAAAAGGTGATCAGAGTTTTTACACAGTCTGTGCCATTAGCGGACACTCAATCTTGACACCAAGTGATCAAAAACCAATCGAATACGTTGTGGTACTGGACCACGTTGAGGGCGATAAATATATAAATCCCAAGGCACCGGCTCGACCTCTTCTAACACTCTCACAAGTTTCTCTTGGCGTAATAAGTCTTGGACCAAAAAGTCAGGAATTTGAGCAAAACCTAGTCCATTTTGTATAGCCATTAATTCAGCTTCGGTGTCGGCACTTCGAAAACGTGTTATGGATGGCGTCCACTGTCTGTCCATGGAAAAAACCCATGGCCAAAGCTTTCCCGTATTGCGATCTACTAACCCTGTAACCGGCAAGTGGTTTAGTTCTTCAATAGACGCAGGCCTTCCCACTCTATTTATTAAGTCAGGCGAAGCCACGACATACATATTAATTTTGGTGAGCTGGCGGGCAATAAATCGACTATCTCTCATGAAGCCGATACGAATCCCAATATCTATTTTTTCGTCAACTACATCCACGCGCTCGTCACTGAGTGTCAGGTCTATATCCAGTTGAGGATGTATTGTTGAAAGTTCCAGTAACACTGGCATTAAGCACTTATGACCAAAACCAACAGGCGCTGCGATACGAACACGCCCTTGTAATTCATTACCCGAGTTAGGGGCGCTTGTTTGAAACAATTCATCTACAGCGCGCAGGCGTTCTTTTGCTATCAAAGCAAATTTTTCTCCAACTAGGGTCACTTGTATGTGTCGAGTATTTCGATGAAATAAAAGCTCCCCTTGCAATCGCTCTAACTCCTTCACTGCTCGCGTCACTGCCTGAGGAGAAATTCCCAGACGGTTAGCCGCTTCTTTAAAGCTGCTAGACTCAGCAGCAGTACAAAATATCCGGAGCATTTCCAATCTGTTAAGCATCACAGTCACATTCAGGTTTGAAATGAATACATAAATATTATTCCAAAATATGGAATTGTGAAATTAAAATATTTCCATTTATTGATTTTTGAAGGTAAGAGATACTTTGCTTGTTATTTAGACAACGTCATTCAACTGATTTGAGGATATTAACTATGAGTAGTGTTTTAGCAAACAACATCAGCGGTAAGGTCGTTGTTATCACTGGTGGTAGCAGCGGTTTAGGCGAGACCACAGCAAGACATTTAGCCAGTCTTGGCGCATCTGTTGTTTTGGGTGCCCGACGCATCGACAAGCTTGAAGCTATTGCTGCTGACATACGCACAGCGGGTGGAAAAGTTGCGGTTCAAGCGACAGATGTGACTAGCCAGGACGAAGTGAAGGCCCTTGTAAATCTTGCACAAGAGCGCTTCGGTAAAGTTGATGTGGTTATCAATAATGCAGGGTTAATGGCGATTGCACCGTTAGCTGAGACTCGAGTTGACGAATGGGATCGCATGATTGACATCAACGTTAAAGGTCTGCTGTATGGAGTAGCCGCAGCGCTTCCGATCTTTCAGGCTCAGGGAACAGGCCACTTTATCAATATTTCTTCCGTAGCGGGTATCAAAGTATTCAGTCCCGGCGGCACGGTTTACAGCGGAACCAAATTCGCTGTTCGCGCTATTGCCGAAGGCTTACGCCATGAAGTTGGGGGTAAAATTCGTTCAACAATCATTTCACCGGGGGCAATCGAATCTGAATTAAAACATGGAAGTTCAGATACTCAGGGTGCAGCCTTTGTAAAAGATTTTTATCAGCAAAATGAAATTCCATCTGAATCTGTTGCTCGTGCTATCGCATACGCAATTGAGCAGCCTGCGGATGTGGATATCAACGAGATTGTTCTGCGCCCAACTGTTCAAGAGTTTTAATTCGTTTAATAAAAGACCGATTAACCAGCGGGTGATTTAACCACCCGCTGAATATTCAGTTTGTGAGGTTATTGATGACAACGTTAAACAGACAAATGCGTGCTTTGGTATTAGATAGCTATGAAGAGGGTACAGTATTCCGGGATGCCCTGATTAACTTACCCTCTCCATCAGCAGGTCAGGTGCAAGTAAAAATATTTGCAAGTGGAGTCAATCCTATTGATTACAAGATCCGCCAAGGTATCGCTCCTTATGCCATGCCGGAATTACCCGCAGTACTTGGCACCGATTTAGCTGGAGAAATTGTTGCTATCGGCGACGGCGTCACCGACTTTTCAGTAGGCGATGAAGTTTATGGTCTGACTGGCGGAGTGCGAGGATTGCAAGGATCATTGGCTGAATATGCCAACGTAGATGCTGATTTACTTGCTCTCAAACCGAAAAAATTGTCCATGCGTGAAGCTGCGGCTTTACCTCTGGTTGCACTTACTGCTTGGGAAGGTTTGGTTGACAAGGCGAATGTTAAAGCGGGCCAGAAAATCCTTATCCAAGGTGGAGCTGGCGGAGTTGGGCATTTAGCCGTGCAAATTGCTAAGGCTTTAGGTGCCGACGTTTATGCCACTGCATCGACTGGAAAACAACAGCTGCTCAAGGCGCTTGGTGCCACGCCAATTGATTATCACACTGCAAGCCCTGCTGACTACATGGACGCATACACCCAAGGCAAAGGATTCGATATCATTTACGACACTGTCGGTGGCTCTGCACTCGATGCCTCATTAGGTATCATTGCACATTACGGCCATATTTTAAGCTGTGCTGCATTCAGCTCACATAACCTCGCACCGTCGTCAATACGTTCTGCAACATTGTCAGGGATTTTTGTGTTACACCCACAGCTCAGCGGAGAGGGACGCAAACATCATGGTGACATTCTGCGGCAAATTACGGCTCTTGTTGAAGCTGGGCAAATTAAGCCACTACTCGATCCGTTACGCTTTTCCCTAGACACGGCAATGGATGCACATAATGCCGTAGAGTTGGGGTCCATGGGTAAAGTCGTTATTGATGTAATTGCTTAAAAAGTCATTATTGAGGATGCATATGAGCCCAAGAAAACTAATTCGAACTGTTCGTTTCCATGAATTAGGTGGTCCCGAGGTATTAACTATTGACTCGCTGGCGAGTCCAAGTTTGCAGGCCACTGATGTACGTATTGCGGTCAAAGTTGTTGGGCTCAATCGTGCTGATGCCATGTTTAGGCGAGGCCGCTATATAGAAAAGGCTGCCTTCCCTTCGCGAATCGGCTATGAAGCATCCGGGATAGTCATTGAAGTCGGGGAAGAGGTAAATCATTTACGCCTTGGAGAAGAGGTTTGTATTGTCCCTCAGATGGGGCTTTCTCAGAATGGCTGCTACGCAGAAGAGATTGTCGTACCAAGTGAATATGTGGCACTCAAACCAGCAGGGCTAACCTTTGCTGAAGGCGCAGCAGCTTGGATGCAGTACCTGACAGCTTATGGCGCTTTGGTCGAAATTGCTAACGTGCAAAAAGGCGATGCAGTACTGATAACCGCCGCATCGAGCAGTGTTGGATTGGCTGCGATTCAAATTGTGAATTCTCTAGGGGGTATCCCTATCGCTACAACTCAAACACGAGCTAAAAAGGCTGCTGTGCTCATGGCAGGCGCGGCCCATGTGATTGCAACTCAAGAAGAGCCGCTGCTGGATAGCTTGAGAAGCATCTTGGGAGAAAACAATTTAAAAATCGCATTTGATGCTGTCTGTGGGCCGCAGATAACTGAAATTGCTGAAGCAATGAGCCCTGAAGGAACAATAATAGTACACGGAGCATTAAGTCCCGAAACAACTCCTTTTCCCTTAAAAATAGCACTTCGTAAAAGTCTGACAGTTAGGGGGTATGTGTTTACTGAAGTTGTAAAAGACATCGAGCGCTTTCGCAGAGCAAAGCAATTTATCCACTCGGGTTTATCCGAAGGAACACTCAAGCCTGTCATTGATCGAAGCTTTAAATTTGAAGAGATAGTGGCAGCGCACCACTATCTGGAGTCAAATCAGCAGATTGGTAAAATAGTGGTCGAACTTGATTAACAGTTCGTGGCTTCCGCTAGTCTCTCAACTCAGTCAGTGACTGATAATAATTAGCGTGGGCTTTGTTGCGGAAATCGAATGAACTAAATCAGAATCTTACGATCAGATCAGGGACATTCATTCACTGACTTTGATTACATGCCGAAGCCTCGCTACAAAACCACTAACTGGCGCAAGTACAATATTTCAGGCGTGACAGATGCGGAAGTACTCCCAAATTTACTCAAACAAACACGCCGATCCATCAAGGAAATTTCGAGAGATGGCGCATACGATACAAGGGAGTGCCACAGGGCGATTAGGGTTAAGAAAGCGATACCTCTAATCCCTCCACGTGAAGGAGCCGCCTTCTGGGAAAAAGGTCATCCACGTAATCTGGCGGTTGGTTGCCAAAAGCTCTATGGTTCGAACAAAAAGTGGAAACGAAAATATGGTTACCACAGGCGTTCATTGTCGGAGACCGCTAAGTATCGCGCAAAACAACTACTAGGCGCTTCACTCACGCTTCGAAATTACAATGCACAAGTTGGGGAGACATACGCCATGATCAAAGCACTCAACAAGCTAACAGGGATAGGTATGCCCGAAACTCAGTATATCGTTTAAAATACAAACGATTTTGCTAGTATTCGCTCTCAAGTTGAATTCCGCAACAAAGCCGGTTGATTGCACGTGTTACGGAGATGCATCCCCATTATTACACGACAGTGGCTGATTTTGGTCGGGAATTTGCATGTTCAGTGGCGAGTAGCATGGCGGAATTTATTGGAAGGCTAGATAACCCAAGCAATGAGATTTGGACGATCAAACGGGACGATAAAATCCATCTGTTGCCATTGATGGTGAAGATCTTGGTCATAATCGAGCACATTTACGATGGTTCATTGCGGACGACTCTTTGAGAGGTTTCGGACTAGGTAAACAGCTTCTCAATTCTGCATTAGCTTTTGCCGATGCTCAGGGTTTCGTCCAAATCAACTTATGGACTTTCTCAGGGCTTAATGCAGCTCGATATCTTTACGAAAGTCAGGGCTTTGCATTGGTGGAAGAGAAACTAGGCTCAAAATGGGGTATAGAAGTCTTGGAGCAACGCTTCACCAGGTGCATATAAATGTGAATAAATATTTAAGGAGTCTCAATGACAGCTACAAAAGAAGAAGTTATCGCTTTCATGAAATCGGAGTTTCCACAAAGTAAATGCGTTGTGGAAGCAGTGAGCAACGGTAGAGCGACTGTATCTCATCATGTAGGTCAGGATGAATTACGTCCTGGCGGAACGGTTTCGGGGCCTGTTTTAATGAGTGTGGCTGATGTGGCACTTTATGTGGCGATACTTGGTAAAATTGGCATCGTGCCATTGGCAGTAACAACTAGCCTTAACATCAACTTCTTACGTAAGCCATCGGCAAATGAGCGAATCATTGCGGAATGTTCTCTGATAAAAGTCGGCCGTACTCTCGTGGTTGGGGAGGTTTCTCTGTACTCTGAGGGGGTGAGTGATTTAGTAGCACATGTTGTGGGTACATACTCTATACCGCCCTATACATCGAAACGAAGTGAGAATATTAAAACAATTAACTCTCTGAAAGCTTGACTCCGTTTAAAAGAAAAAAGGCAGTTATTTGAGGGGAAGATTAGTGGTTACCAATTGCCATCTTATATAAACGCCTACTTCAGGCCTGCAGCGGAGGCATTGCAGCAATTCGAGGCTAACAAACAAAGTCAGTCGGACAGCTAACGCTGTCGCTGCTTTGGGCGTAGAACGTTCGCCCCTTGTCTGAAGCGGACTTGCGCAAAAGTTATGTCCAACGTCCGCTAATCGCTCTTAGCTGCCTATTAAATGAAGTCCTAAGCTTTTATTTACGTCTTCTATTCGGCGCTCTTTGGCCTGTAATACGTTTTTTATCGCGATCTTTACGCGCTTTGTTGGTGTTTTTGCGGTTATCTTTAGGCGGCTTATTTAAGTCGGGTTCATAGCCTTCAAGCCATTGTGGGGCTAAACGCGTATCAAGCAGTACTTCAATTTCTTCAAGCAGCCATTGCTCATCTAAACTCACTAGCGACATAGCAAGGCCTTGCTCGCCAGCTCGTCCTGTACGGCCAATACGATGCACATAATCTTCAGCTATGTATGGCAATTCAAAGTTAATTACGTATTTAAGTGCCGGTATGTCTAAACCGCGCGCCGCTACATCGGTGGCCACTAATACACGCGTACTGCCTTCTTTGAAGTTATGAAGAGCTCGGTCGCGAGCTCCTTGCGATTTATCACCATGAATAGATTCGGTTTTTAAACCATCTTTACACATTTCTTTGGCAAGCTTATCGGCCATTTGTTTAGTGCGGGTGAATATAAGCACTTGGCGCCAGTTTTTCATGCCAATCATGTGCGATACCAGTTCGCGCTTTCTGTCTTCATCTACTGCGTAAATAACTTGTTCAACCTCTACAGCAGCAGAGTTGCGCTTATCAACTTCAATAAGTTCAGGGTCTTTGAGCAATTTTTTACTCAGCTCAAATACACTGTCATCAAAGGTGGCGGAAAACAGTAAGGTTTGACGATCGCCTGGGATATGACGCAGTATTCGTTTAATTTCGTCAATAAAACCCATATCAAGCATACGGTCTGCTTCATCAAATACTAACGAATCAACACTTGAAAGCACCACACTGCCCTTCACTATGTGATCAAGTAAGCGCCCTGGCGTTGCCACTATTACTTGCGCTGTTTTAAGTGCTTTGATTTGTGGGCCAATGCTTGCGCCACCATAGGCAAGTGCACCCTGAATATCACTACCAAGAGCATACTTTTCAAAGCTTGCAAATACTTGCTGAGCAAGTTCACGGGTGGGCGTTAAAATAACCACACGAGCAATGCCTGGTTCGTCTTTTTTAGAGCTGTTTAAAAGCTTATGTAATAGCGGCAAAACAAAAGCGGCTGTTTTACCGGTGCCAGTTTGAGCGCTGCCCATCACGTCTTTGCCCGCTAAAATTGGCGGTATCGTTTTGTGCTGAATGGCGGTAGGCGTAGTGTAATTATTTTGCTCTATTGCCGTTAATAGTAACGGGTCTAGGGCGAGTGATGAGAACGATGTGGCAGACATAAGCTTGGCTTTAAAATAACAAAGAACGCTATTATACCTGAGCTTAAGTAATAAAAAAGGCGCTAAATAGCGCCTAAGTAAAATGAAGTATTTAAACCGGTTTTAATGTGGCTTTACGTTCATTATAAAATGCAATTAAATCATCTACGGTGCTTTGACAGTATTCACGAATACCCGATACCACCATGTGTTTTTCACCAAAACCCACCTTTTCGCCGTTTTCTAATAAATTAAAGCGCAAGGTTATTTTGCCGCGTTTACCAGCGTATTCAAAGCTTGGCTCTGCAAACTCAAGGGTCGGTGATTTAATATCAATGTTATTAAGATTAATTATCATTGATTCATAAATAATCATAGGCCGCGCAGGATTTATCATTACCTCTTGCTTGCCCATTAAAGGAATAATTACATGCGGGAACGCAGCACCTGAGAACTCAACATAATTTTTTATTAAACTGTTTGTAAGTGTTGGGCATTTACTGGTTTTACCGTCGCGTTTAACCTTTAAAATTACTTTTTCACCATGGTTTACATCAAACTCTTCTCCAGGTTGTTCTGGAAAATTTAGCTTGGTGTTTTCATCAACCATACCGGCAAAGGTAAACTCCATTCGCTCACTAATGCCATAGCGGTCTAACACTAAAGAAAAAAGTAAGTCTCCTGGTGCGCAAAACTTTTTAGCGTCTTTATCATGAAGCGGGTTGTAGTCGTCGGCTACACATTTAGCAAAGCGACAACCTTGCTCACGAGAAATTGAAACATAATCAGCATGCTGCTGATAGTAAGGACTTAACATAGTGTGTTCACTGCTTAAACTGCTTATAACCTAGCTATACTACCAGAAAAAAAATCTTGAGAGGTCGAATCTGTTTAATAAAGGCGAAAAATGATAATTTGCAACTCGCTAATTAACTAAGTAAATTAGGCAAATACGAGTTTAAGGGATTAACTAATGAAGTATTTTTCTTTATTAATATGCGCGGTTTCATTTTTAACTGGCTGTAATAACGTTACTTACACAACCAATATCGACGACGAGGTTTTATCAGAACACGTTTCAAGCCACATTAAAAAACGTGGCCTAGAGCAGTTTTACAGTGTTCAGGACGCTCTCGATAGAGGTGCAAGCCCCCTTGGTGGAATAAAAGGCGAAAGCTGCGATGTTTCAGATGATACGCGAACATCCTCAATTAGCTATAACCGTTTGAAATCACAAGCTATAGAATCCCTTAAAAACAATGTGCTTTATTTAGGTGGCAATGCATTTACACTAGAGCAGTGCCAATCAGTATCCCGCTACAATTGTGATTTAGCCGTTATTTGTACCGGACAAGCCTATAATTATTAATAGCTCAAAATTATCTAATTGAGACTATAACGCTATGTAATTCGTTTTCTCTCATTTCCTCTATCAAACAACAAGCTGTATTTGCCAATGACTTTTTACTTTTTAGCTGCCGCTATTTTATGTGTTTTCCCGCAGTGTAAACTCACTGTATTTCGCCAACCATTATGGCAATACTTATTACTGCTAAGTGTTATTACTGCCTATTATCAACAATATATAAATTTAAACGCAGTTGCTGTTATAGCTGTTTATGTGGGATTGTTTCACTTTACGTTATTGGCAACCTCAGCGTTAAAACGTAATGTTCTAACGTCTTTATTTATAACAGCCTCACTCGGGTTAGCCTTACATTGGTTTGCGGGGTTTAATAACCTGCCTATCGTTGTTAATGAACAAGTCACCAGTAACGCAATTGCATTTACCCTGTATGCTAATTTTGATAAAGCATTTGCGGGTTTAATGCTGAGCGCTTATTTTTTTGAAAAAAATAAAACGGCAAAGCCAGTGACTATCGGCTACCCTGCTTTAATCATAATTATCACTATTTTAGCGGCGCTTATAACTGCTTTAACGTTAAACCTTGTTGAATTTGCGCCAAAAGTACCTGAATTTTGGTTACTATTTATAGCTATCAACCTACTTTTTACCTGCGTTGCAGAAGAGGCATTATTTAGGGGGGTGATACAAACTAAGCTTTCAAAACTAATAACCCCGAGCAGATTTGCATTACTGGCACCGGCTGTCAGTACTTGTGTATTTTCACTGGCACACTTTTCAGCGGGTACTCATTATATGCTTGTGACGGCCGTTGCAGGATTTGGTTATGGCTATATTTACTACAAAACAAGCCGATTAGAATGGGCCATTTTATGTCATTGGCTCGTTAACGTGTTTCATTTTTTCTTATTTACTTACCCTATGCTGGCAACTCCATCTTAAAACTACGGGTACAAAAAAGCCGCTTAAATAAAGCGGCTTTTGAATCTATATACGCGATTACGCACTTGGGTAATCGCGGTATGCGCGCTCTATTTTTTTAGCCTGCTTTTTAGAAATACCTAAATGGGCAAGCGCAACACGTAAACGTGCACGCGATAGGTCAGATCCTAAAATTTCCATTGCATCTAATACCGAGGTAGATGATGTTTTGCCGGTAATAGCCACAAATATAGGCTCTAAAAAATCTTTAATTTTAAGCTCGTGGAAGGTGGCTACTTCTTTTGCAATTGCAAAAATAGCTGGTTTTTCAAAGCTACGTAAGCCTTCTAGCTGCCATACAAAAAATTGTAATGCTTGGCGAATAACATCTTCGTCAGCTTTACCGGCTGTTAATAGCGCAGGATCGTAAGTCGGGATGCCGCCTACAAAGTGCCCTGCTAAATCAACCATGTCAGAGAGTGTATTTATACGCGTTTTAGCTTCTGGTAATACTTTAGCCAGCATGTCGCCATTAAATTTCCAGTCAACAAAACGCTGCATTAGCTCTGCATCAGTTAAGTTTTCACGGATCCACATACCGTTTAACCAGCTTAACTTGTCTACGTCGAATACTGGGCCACCTAGCGATACACGCTTCATGTCAAAGTGCTCAATCATCTCATTAAGGGTGAACTTTTCACGCTCATCAGGCATTGACCAACCCATACGGCCTAAGTAGTTAAGTACCGCTTCTGGTAAGTAACCCATTTCTTTATAGTAATTAATAGACGTTGGGTTTTTACGCTTAGACAGTTTTGATTTATCTGGATTACGCAGTAATGGTAAGTGACCTAGTACCGGTGCTTCCCAACCAAAATCTTCATATAGTTTTAATAACTTAGGCGCTGAGTTTATCCACTCTTCACCACGGAAAATATGGCTAATTTGCATATGGTGATCATCCACCACGTTAGCTAAAAAGTACGTTGGAAAACCATCCGCTTTTAATAGCACTTGCATGTCTACGTTTTCCCACGGGATCTCAATTTCGTCGCGTAGGTAATCGTTAAACTTAAAGGTACCTTCGCTTGGGATTTTCATACGTATAACGTACGGTTTACCAGCAGCTAGGTTTGCTTTAATTTCGTCTTCTGTATGGTTTAAGCCACGACCATCGTATTTAGGACGCAGACCTTCGGCCATTTGCTCTTCACGCATTTGGTCCAGCTCTTCGCTGGTTGCGAAACAGTAGAATGCTTTGCCGTCTTCAACTAACTGATGAGCGTATTTTTTATATAAATCACTGCGCTCAGATTGACGGTATGGACCAAACTCACCACCTACATCAGGACCATGATCCCACTCAAGGCCTAACCAGCGTAAGCTATCCATGATGGCTTGTTCAGATTCTGGTGTGCTGCGAACTTGGTCAGTATCTTCAATACGAAGTACAAATTCACCGCCTTGCTGTTTAGCAAAACAGTAGTTAAATAAGGCAATGTAAGCGGTGCCAAGATGCGGGTCACCAGTTGGCGACGGAGCAACACGGGTACGAATTGTCATGGTAATGTCTCTTTTAATAAGTGAGATGGTATGAAATACCAATAAATATTTTAAGCGGCTACTTTGTTTAAGTAAGCAATAATATCGTTTGATTCATAAAGCCATTTTACTTGGCCATCTTGCTCAATACGTAAACAAGGTACTTTAACTTTTCCGCCTTGCTCTAATAGCTCTTGGCGGTATTGCTCATCATTTTTTGCATCGCGTGTTTCAATTTTTAAGCCTTCACGCTTAATTGAACGGCGCACTTTTACACAAAAAGGGCATGCTTTGAATTGATAGAGCTTAAATTGTGCGGTTTGCTGATCAAGCTTAGTTTGCTCTTGCGGATCACGTTTTTTGCTACGCGGCGTAAAAACAAAATTAAAAAATAAGATGATACAACCTAAAACCCAGCGAACTAATTTCATCTTCAATACTCTTTACAACAAATTTAAGGTGCAAGATTTTAACACAAAAAAGCGCAACACTATAAGCGGATTATACGTTGCGCTATATCGTTAAAAAAGTGCTTAATTACAACACCACCATATCATCTCTGTGTAGCACTTCCACGCCGCTATCGTAATCAAGTAAATGGCTGATTTGATTAGAGTGTGCGCCTTTTATTTTATCGATTTCAAGATGACTAAAGCGAGTTAACCCCCGTGCAATAATTTGCTGGTTTACATCAATTAAGTTAATTAAATCTCCACGTTCAAACTCACCAATGGCGCGCGTAATGCCTTTAGCAAGTAAACTAGCCCCCTTAGATTGCAATGCATGCACGGCACCGGCATCAATTAAAATTTGGCCGCTACTTTTAGGCCCTGCTAATAACCATTTTTTTCGGCCATCTTTAGGGGCGGTAAGTTTTAAAAAACGGGTGCCTGGCAGTTGCTCGCTCATGCATTTTAAAATCACGTTTTCATCAGCGCCTTTGGCAATAATCACCTCAACTCCAGCTCTTCTGGCAATATCTGCTGCCTGTAGTTTGGTTGCCATACCCCCTGTGCCTAGATTTGTACCGCTGCCACCCGCAAGTTGGCGTAACTCATCATTAATATGAGTCACTTCGTCAATCAAGGTGGCGTTAATGTCGGTGCGCGGATCGCTGGTAAATAACCCTTGTTGGTCGGTCAGTAGCAGTAATTTGTCGGCATTGGCTAAAATAGCCACTAATGCCGACAAGTTATCGTTGTCACCTACTTTTATTTCGCTAGTAGCAACCGCGTCGTTTTCATTAATGATCGGCACTACATCATAATTTAATAAGGCATTGAGGGTATCGCGGGCATTTAAATAACGCTCTCTGTCGTCAACATCCGCGCGCGTTAGTAGCATTTGCCCCACGTTAACACCATACAACGCAAATAAACTTTGCCAAATATGAATGAGTTGCCCCTGTCCAATGGCGGCCAACATTTGTTTGTCTATTAATGTGCGCCCACAGGGTTTTAATAGCTGTTCGCGACCTGCGGCAACCGCACCGCTTGATACTAAAATAACGTGATGACCTTGCTTTTTTAGCTCACTGCATTGGCGAACAAGTTCCACCATATGTGCTTTGTCTAACTTATCGGTACCGCCAGTGAGTACGCTTGTACCTAGCTTTACAACTACGACCTGATCCCTTTGCATGTTTTTTACTTAGCGCAATAAATGATGCATTTATTTATACCAGTTCGGTATTTTTGAACAAGTAAAAAATATTCAATCACCCCCTCTGCATGCTAGGATCGCACTATATTCAACCGATTAAATTACACCTTATGCCTGCCAGTTTATGTTTAATTATTGCCACCTTTTTGTGGGGTAGCTCCTTTATTGCACTTAAATATGCGATTGCGATTTATGACCCTGCCTTGGTGATATTTTTACGTATGCTCACCACTTTACTGATTTCGTTATGTTTATGGCGTTACGTAATTCGCTTTGAATATTTAAAAGGCGATTGGAAGTATTTATTAGGTATGTCGCTGGCAGAGCCTTGCTTGTACTTTTTATTTGAAGGCCACGCAATGGAGTACACCTCAGCCTCTCAGGCGGGGGTTATTGTGTCTTGCTTACCTATTATTGTGGCATTTTTAGCGTTTTTCATGCTCAAAGAGCATATTAGTAAAGCTATTGTGGTGGGTTTTACGCTGTGTATTGGCGGCAGTATTTTATTGACCTTGCTCTCACCCAGCTCAAGCCAAGCCCCAAACCCATTACTGGGGAATTTTTTAGAATTAATGGCCATGGTGTGCGCGGCATTTTATACCGTGTGTATAAAACATTTAGCTAACCGCTATTCCCCTCTCACATTAATTGCTCTGCAAGGCGTGAGTGGTAGTTTGTTTTTTGCTCCGTTTTTATTATTTATTGACCTACCAAGCGAAAACCAACACGATTTAACCGCACTAATGAGCATTTTGTACTTAGGCTCTTGTGTTACTTTGGGTGGGTACGGCATGTACAACTACGCGATTAGTAAAGTGTCGGTGTTAACCGCAGCAGCTTATTCTAATTTAATCCCAATTTTCACTTTAATTTTGTCAGCCATTATTCTTAACGAAGTACTGACACTTGGCCAGTGGATCAGCATATTTGTGGTGTTTTTAGGCGTAATGATAAGCCAACGCCATCAAGAACTAGTGGTCGATATTCCTAACGCTACCTCGGGTGAGGATATTTCAGCCGACACTAACCATCTTAAATCGGTACCCGAGGCCAGCGAATCAAAAGGGTAACAGGTCAGTAAATACAGCCCTGCTTGATGCAAAAAATCGGTGTTGTACTGATTAATCACCTCAACATGTGTCACTGAATAATGCTGCACTTTGCCATTTTTAAGTTGTAGAGAAAATTGCTCCCCCACTTTAGCGTTTTTTAAAAACGCAAAGTGGGTATCGTTGTGGCCAGCAATAAGTGCTCCTTGCGAATTACCAACATCAGCCCCACCTAATTCCCCCGCAGCTAAAAAATGACTGGGCGCAAACGCTAAATTTCTACCACTTGCGCCATCGAGCACGGTTAGTCGTTTATTATGCTTTGGCCATATTATTTGTGCCACTGGGTAACTATCAGCATAAAACCACGGCTTAATTTTTTTATTGGGCGATTTAAGGGTCGTTTGCCAAGCTTGCTCTATTAACACTTGTGCAAGCCACGCCTTTGCCTGCATGTATACACCATGGCCAAACAAGCTCAGCCCCAAGGCTAGTAAACCTATGCTTAGCCACTTTTTCATTTACAGCGCCTCACTAACAAAAGACCACCTAGAAGCAATAATACTCCAAACACAATATGCACTTTGCTTTGCCCATCAGTTTGCGGCAAGCGCATGGTCATTCCTTGTGGCATAGCATTAGCCACTTGTGTGCTTTGTTTAGCAACTTCTTTTATGGTCGTCTCTTCTATAGCAATAAACGCAGTAAATAGGCTAAGTAATTGATGCTCAAGCGCGAGCTGCTGCACTTGCTGTTTTACAACACTTTGTTGGTTGTATAACAATAACGACTTTATTTTTTGACGTGCCCAAAGCTTATCAATTCCAGTGGCCTTTGAACTTGCTTGCGGATTAAGCTTAACCTTAAACTCCCCATGCGCCGTTTGCCCCGTAAAAGTAATTGCATCGGTATTATCTAATTTAATGGCCACCATAATGGGCTCAGCAAAATATAGGTCAGGCAAAGGTGAGGGCCAAAAATCTAAGCTGTCTCCATTTGTATTTGTCAACGCCAAATTAGTCATAGCCGGGTGAGCAAGTTTATCAAACAACTGCTGCATTTTCGGCTGCACATCATGAGCACTGCTTATAAAGGTGTAAGTTCCCTTGCCTATATCAGCGGCACGACGCATAAAATAACGGTTAGGCGCACTACCAATGCCCACAGTAAATAAACGGCTATCACCTAAGGTGTGCGCAATATGTTTAAATAATTGATCTTCGTTACTTACGCTACCATCGGTTAAAAATACAACTTGGCGTACAAACCCTTCAAATTGCATCCCATCGAGTACTGCATCAAGTGCGCCTTTTATTTCAGTTCCGCCATCGGCTTGTAAGTTATAAATAAAACGCTCTGCGCGACGTAAATTAAAGTCACTGGCAATTAATGGGGTTTCACTCATAGCTGCAACCTCATTATTAAAACTGACAATATTGAAGCTATCATCACTATCTAATAATGATAATGCGTAAAACAGCGCTTTTTTAGCTTGTTCAATAGACTGCCCATGCATAGATCCCGAAGTATCAACTACAAACACCATTTCACGCGGTAAACGCTGAGATTGAGTAAAACTATCGCTTGGCGGCATTAACATTGCTAACGCATACTGCTCACCATTTTGTGCTTGCTGAGTAAAAAGTGCAGCTTGCGCTTGCGCTATTTGTAGTGGCTTAAACTCAAGTACAAAGTCTCTATTTATGGCTTGCTGTGGTTTTAGCACAATGCTGTATTGCCCAAATGCAGGGTTTTCAATATTAACTTGATGGTACTTAGCGTTTATATCAACCAATTCTAAGCCTATATCCATGTTAATTGTTAAGCTTAAATCGCTGGCATTTGCCGCCTCATTGGTTTGTTTTGTGTAAACAGGGCTTAACCAACCCTGTGGAGTGAACGAAGGTGCATTAGCGTTTTTTATCGCATGCTTATCTTGATCATCGTTAACTTCCCCTGTTATTGCATGATAGCGTGGCGTAATTGTAGTTGGAAAATGAATCGCAAAGGTTCCGTGTTGGTAATCAATAATCTCTTGATACTCAAGCGTTATAACTATTTCTTCTCCTGGCCCTACATTTGCCACATTTGTAATAAACATATTTGCACGCTGCTGTCGCAACAATGAAGCTTGTTTGCCTGCTTTTTTGGCAGCTTGGTACTGTTTTTCAGCTTGGCGTTTTTTTGCTATTTTACCTTTAATAACTCGCTCGCCAATACGCATAGTCATTGCTTGCACGGCGCTTTCATCGGGTAAAGGAAATACATAACGTGCATTTACTGCAAAAGGATTTTCATTTATGTAGTGCTGCGTTACTACAACATGATTAATTAGCCCTGTTAGGGTCATTTTTGCATCGCTTTTTAAAATAACCCCAGGGTTAACCGCCACTCCTTGGCTATCAAACAAAGATAGTTTTGGCGACTGTGCATGGCTTTTAAAGCTGGCCAAAAGCACGATAATAATAAAAATAAAAAGGCTTACCTTGGTAAGCACTTTGGTGGGTTTACTCAACATAAATCACTCCATCGAACGCCTTGCGATTAATTGCTTGCTGTTTGATCAGTCGTTTGATTAAGCGCACGGGTAGTGAGAGTAACGCGCCTGTCAAAAAAGTTATCTTCAAGGGTGTTACTGTTTGCTATGCTTTGTTGCTCGCCAAACGCTTGTGTGCTCAAACGTGTATGGCTTACTCCCTGTTTAATTAAGTAACTTTGTACGGCGTTTACTCTGGCTTTTGAAAGTAATAAGTTCGCTTGCTCTGCACCGCGCTGATCGGCAAAGCCACTTAAATCGAGTGCGAGTTGCGGTTGGCTTTTTAATAACGCTACCAATTGATCAAGCTGCTTGGCAAAATGTGGAGCAATATCGCTAGAGCCTGTTTTAAATTGCACCGTCATCGCCAATAAATTATTAAGCTGCGATTGAGTTAATTGCTCATTTTGTTGCGCCAGTAGTTCAAGTTGCGCCTCTAGGTGACTGTTATGATTAAGTACGTGCTGGTAGTCGTTGGTTTTCTCTGCCATTACAGTTAAAGCTTGCTGCTGCTCAGCAATGGTTTGCTCAGCCACCTTGGCATCGCCAATCAAACCACCAGCAAATGCGCCTACAAACGCGCCGATTGGCCCACCAACAACACCACCAATAATGGCACCGGTGCTCAGGCCAACAATTGTTTCTTTTTTTGCTTCTTTTGATGGGGTATCCGCAGCAAATACTGGCGTACAAAAAGTGCTAACAAGTGTGAGTGCGATTAATGTTTTCTTCATGGTCTATTCCTTACTATTAATAATGGTTGGCAAGCTATTGGTTGGCACTTGCGTTGTATTGGTAATTTCAATAGCTGTATTAAAACACCATGAAGTGGCAATAAAGGGGAGTAAAAATGGCAAACTGCTGAGCAATTGTGGCAAAAAAATGGCAATTGTGTTTTTAACCGTACTTAGCGCAAAAACTTCGCTATAGTGCGCCTAAGTCAATATGAGTAATTAAAAAATGAAAAAAATAGCTATCGTTGAAGATGAAACTGCCATTCGCGAAAACTACATAGAAATGCTAAGCGCTCAAGGCTATCAGGTAAGTGGTTATGAAAACCGCCCTCAAGCAGAAGTAGCTTTTAAAGAAGCACTCCCCGATTTAGCCATTGTTGATATTGGCTTAGGCCATGAAATAGATGGCGGCTTTTTACTGTGCCAAACACTGCGTTCACTTTCTAAAACCTTACCAATTATTTTTTTAACCGCTCGCGACAGCGAAATAGACACCGTATGCGGCCTGCGCATGGGCGCCGATGACTACTTAACCAAAGATATTAGCTTAGCGCATTTAGCCGCGCGTATTGGTGCGCTATTTCGCCGCATGGAAGCATTAGAGCAACCCGCCGATGCCAACGCATTAATAATTCGCGGTCAACTAACACTCGACACGCAACGCATGCAGGTGCTTTGGCAGCAACAGTTGGTTGATTTAACCGTAACTGAGTTTTGGATGCTGCATTCACTCGCCCAACGACCTGGCCACGTTAAAAGCCGTAATGAGTTAATGAGCGATGCTAAAATTTATGTAGACGACAGTACCATTACCTCTCATGTAAAACGCATTCGTAAAAAGTTTATAGCACTCGATAGCCAGTTTGACTGCATTGATACCGTGTATGGCATGGGTTACAGGTGGGAGCAACCCACATGCTGAGATTTGGCCTACGCAGTAAATTTATTTTACTTTCGTGCTTTTTGTTTTTGTTGCCATGGTTAGGCTACGAGTACGTATGGGAAATGGAAAAGTTTTTACGCCAAGGCCAAGAAAAAACGCTAGTAGGTACTACACGCGCACTGGCAACGGCCCTGCACGAACGCCCCGCTTTATTTGACGAACAAACCAACTTTTTAGATCAAGTGGTAAAAGGTCGCGATCTCTATGCTTATAATTTAAAAAGCCCGATTCAGCTCGATGGCAAACTCAACGACTGGGACGCTTATCAATCGCTGTTTTGGCTTTATGACAAACGCTACTTACAAACAGCCAATGATAACCATCAACTAAACAACTTATCATTTAGCCACATGGTAGGTAAGTTTGATAATTACTTATATGCTGTATTTAAAGTCACAGATGACACTGTAATTTACCGTGCTAAAAATAGCCTCAGCATTACCAATAACGATTACATAAAAATTGGCCTAAAAAACCCTGATGGGCAATTTAATACTTATATTATTGCTCCGCGCCAAGATGGCTGGGTCAACGCATTTGATGCCAATAGTAAAATGCCTTTTACTAAAATTCAGGGTTTCTTTAAACAAACTGAAACAGGTTACAACCTTGAGCTGCGCTTTCCTTTGAGTATGCTTGGCAATAAACTAGGATTTGCCATTGCCGATGTTGATAGTAAACAACCAAACCAACCCCCTAGTATTATGTCTACATCGAACTTAAATAACCCGAATGATTTAGGCTCGGTACTGGTGCCCTCCCCTGAGATAAACCGTATATTAAAAGGCATGGGCCACAGCGGCAGTCGCATTTGGGTGGTCGATAATCATCACCGTGTTTTAGCGCAATCGGGCAGTATTCAAAATGCCGATGGCGTATGGGCTGATGGGCTAAAAAATCAAGCGCCAAAAACCGCATGGCAACGCTTTGAACAAACCTATTTGCATCCTTTGTACTATAAAATTTTAACCCGTCCCGAAGATGAGTTTATAGACACCCTACACGATGTCGCCTCAATGCAAGGCACTCATTTAGCCAAAGCACTCAAAGGCCAACCCGCATCGTCGTGGCGACTCACCCCCGACAATAAAGCGGTGATTTTATCGGCCGCGTATCCTATTTGGATTGAGGATAAAGTTATTGGGGCAGTTATAGCTGAAGAAACCACCAATGGCGTGCGTACACTGCGTAATAAATCGCTGGAAAAGCTATTTAATGTAATTTTAGCGGTCATGTTAATTGGCACAGTCACTTTGTTCTTTTTTGCTTCGCGTATATCGAGCCGTATTAGGCGACTACGAGATACAGCAGAGCAAGCCATTGATGCGCAAGGACGAGTAACGGGCCATATAAATTACAGCGATGCCAATGACGAAATTGGCGATCTGTCGCGTAGCTTTTCAAATATAGTGAGCCGACTTGGTGGCTATACCGATTATTTAGAAAATATGTCGTCGCGCTTATCTCACGAGCTGCGCACACCGGTTGCGGTTGTCCGTTCATCTCTTGAAAACTTACAAAGCTTGCAGCAAAGTGAACTGAGTCAAAAATACCTTGAACGTGCCAGCGAAGGGGTTGAGCGCTTAGGAAAAATAATTACCACCATGAGCGAGGCTACCCGCCTTGAGCAAAGTATTCAAAGTAATGAGCCAGAGCAGTTTGATTTACAAAAAGTAATTAGTGGCTGTATGCAGGGCTACCAGCTTACTTATCCTAACCAGTTATTTACACTCAACATTTGCCAAAGCACACTGTTGATGCAAGGTGCCCCTGAATTTATAGCGCAACTGCTCGATAAGCTAATTAATAATGCCTTGGAATTTAGTGAAGCTAACACTGCAATTGAAGTCAGCCTTAAGCAAAATGAAAGCAAAGCAACATTAACGGTAAGTAATACAGGTACTTTATTGCCTGAGGGACTTACTGAACATATTTTTGATTCTATGGTATCGGTGCGCAGCCAACAAATGCAGCAACAACCGCATTTAGGTTTAGGGCTTTATATTGTAAGACTGGTGTGTGATTACCACAAAGGCACAGTAACGGCGCACAATAATGAGCAAGGTAATGGGGTGGTATTTACTGTGAGCTTGCCTTTGAGTAATTAAATAAAGCGGTTTAGCTATAAATCGCTTGCTCGTAAAGTCTGTCAGTTACAATTTAAGTTATGCACAAATGTAACTATTCACTTTTAATTCATTCGTTCAATCTTAAGGTAACGGTTATTCTCTAGGAGGAAAAACTATGAACGAATTATTAGAACGTGAAGAAATAGAATTTATTCTTGATTTATATCGCCCAAATACAGCGAATGAACAATCACCAGCAAGCGCTCTAAAAAGAGCAAAAGCTTCTACAAAGCATGCGATGCAGGCAAGGGCTTAACCCCCGCCCCATTAGTTAAGCTGTAAAAACGCTTTAATGCAATCTATTTCAGCTTGTTTTACTGTCTCGCCTATTTCAGGGCCTTTTTTGCCGCTTTTAAGCGCGTCTTGCACTATCTGTTTTTTATCCATTTTTTGTAGTTCGTTGTGAATAGCACGTAATTTAGCGGCTTGTGGATAGGGCTTATCCACCAGCGTTTCGCCTCGTCCTTGTGCATCACACTGGCAGGCTTGAGTAAAAGCAATAAAACGCTCTGGATGCACTAGCGCATTTAAATTAGTGACGATTAATTTATGAATAGTTTGCGGTCTTAACTGTTCAAGCGTGTGACAAAGGGTATGGTTATCACTGGTAAGCACGCCTATATCACGAAAGCGATTAGGCACTTTTAAACGTTCACAAAAGGCCTCAACTACAGCAACCCCTTCACGTTCATGGCCGCGTAAATTACCGCGTTTTTTATAGCTTAGCGCTTTACCAAAGTCATGGGTTAAAGCAGCAAAACGTGTTTCTAGGTTGAAGCCTAAATCGGCTGCTCGTCTAAGCACTAGCATAGTATGGACAAACACATCGCCCTCGGGATGATGATTTGCCGGCTGCGGGGTATTTTTCATCTGTTCTATTTCAGGAAAAATACCTAACCCATCTAATGCTTGAAAATAAAGCTCGGGGTGTTTTTCGCCAAGCGCTTTTTCTGTTTCAAGCCAAACTCGCTCAGGCACTAAATGTTCCAGCTCGCCTTTATTTTTAAGCTCATGCATTAATGCAGTAGTACTTGGATGAATAGACCAGTCGCTACCATAACGCGCTAAAAAGCGAGCAATACGCAATACCCGAACAGGGTCTTCTACAAATGCGTGGGTGGTGTGACGCAGTATTTTATTTTTTAAATCAGCTTGACCATTAAATGGATCAATAATAGTGCCGTTTTCGTCAAGTGCCATAGAGTTTATGGTTAAATCTCGGCGTGCTAAGTCTTCTTCAAGGGTTACGTTTGGGCTCGCATCCACCACAAAGCCGGTATAACCTTTACCACTTTTACGCTCAGTACGCCCTAGTGCATATTCTTCTTTAGTGTTTGGGTGCAAGTAAACCGGAAAATCGCTGCCAATGGGTAAAAACCCAAGCGCTTCCATAACCTCTGGCGTTTCACCAATAACAACGTAATCGTTATCTTTTGATTGTATGTTTAGCAGTTTATCTCGCACTGCTCCGCCAACTAGGTAAACTTGCTTTAAGCTTTGTTGCACTTTATCCCCAACCACTACTTTTAAGGTTTTCTTTGATGTTAATCATACCTAATAGTCATTAAAAAATCTGTGTTGTTTGCCAAGCTTTATTAAGCTCATTACAATGACGCATTATTTTTTAATACCTAAACAACAAATGAAAAACCACTCAGCAAAAAAAGAACTTATGTTACTGCCCATCCTTTTGGTGGTTATTATTATGTGTGTTGCAGGGCATTTCTTGCTGCAGGCTAATTTTCAAGACAGCCATTTGGTTGAGTATTTGTTAGCTGCAATCCCATTTGCTATGTTTGGCTTAGTAATAGTAGCTTTTAAAATGGCCGCCAAAAGTGAACAACAAGAGCAGGAATAAAAGACTTAACTTTTAGCTATAATACATGATAACCAAACCAGTCAGGTTTAATTGTTTGTGCTTGACCACTTGGGGTTAGTTTAATATTAAGCTGGCTATCGAGTAAATCTATAGCAAAGCAATCATCAACATCATGTAAATCATCTTTATGTAGATGGCTCAGCCCTGCGAGTAAATCATTTTTAGCACGCTGTTTTGCTTCTTCACTACTGCAGGCAACATACAAAGCAAAGTCGTGTTGCTCTGCTAGTGAGTCGCTTCTGTAAGCACCTAAGTTAACAAAATAAAGCTGCTTATTTTGCTCTACATAACCATCAACTACCTCAACTTTATAACCATCAATGTGATTAACCGCCATGTAGCTATCCATGTGTACGCTATTTTTGTCGCCTACCCACTGACTTTTAAGCTTGCTATAAGTTTGCTCAATGTTTTGGCCTACCACAAAACGTACATCGTGCATTTCTATGTGGCAGCCTTGAATACGTCCACCTAAATACACCATAAATAACTGCATGCTCACTTCCTTTTTTAAAACTAAATTAAATTAAACTATCTACGTCAATTTCATGCTTTTTAATCAGCTTATAAAAATCAGAACGATTACGCTTGGCAAGCTTGGCACCTTCGGCCACATTACCCCCTGCCATTTTCAGGGTATTGATAACGTAATCTCGCTCAAACTCTTTTTTAGCGTCGTTAAGCGAAAGTGGCTCAACGTTATTTTCATTGCTATTTAACGCACTAAGCACTAAATGTTCAGATATAACGTCACTTGGTGTTAAGGCAACCACCTGCTCCACCACATTTTGTAATTGACGAATATTACCAGGCCAATCATATCTTACCAGTGCATGCATGGCATCGTTTGCAAAACGTTTTTCTTTTTGTTCCATACGTTTTGCAATATTGGCGCTAAAAAAGTTAGCTAATAAGCTAATATCTTCACGGCGCTCTCGCAGCGGAGGAAGTTTGAGGTTTACTACGTTTAAACGATAATATAAATCTTCTCTAAACTCTTGATTGCTAATAGCTTCAGGCAGGTTTTTATGGGTCGCTGAAACAATTCGCACATTAATGGGAATTTCTTCTTGAAAACCGACTGGGCGAATGGTTTTTTCTTGCAGCACGCGTAATAACTTAACTTGTAAATTTAGCGGCATATCCCCAATTTCATCTAAAAATAAGGTCCCCCCTTGCGCTTGCTGAAACAGGCCTTGGTGATCTTTTACCGCCCCTGTAAATGCGCCTTTTTTGTGACCAAATAACTCCGACTCTAATAACTCACCAGGGACTGCACCACAGTTAATAGCCACAAACGGGCCATCATTAACATGGCTGTGCTGATGAATTGCCTGTGCGAGCAGTTCTTTACCTGTACCACTGGCACCAGAGATAAGTACATTTACCTGAGTAGGACCTAGTAATTTAACTTGCTCTAGCAAATGCAACATAGCGCCACTGCGAGTAACAATATTGCTTTGCGGAGTAATATCATCATTATTCACTCCATGTATTTCTATAGCTTTTGCTAAGCTATCGAATAGCTCGTCTTTATCAACTGGCTTAGTAATAAAGGCAAATATGCCTTGCTTAGTCGCCTCTACCGCATCAGGAATTGAACCATGAGCCGTCATCATAATTACAGGTAGTGCTGGGTAGCGGCTTTGCAATTGTCGGTGCAGTGCCATTCCATCCATTTCATCCATTCTTAAATCGGTGATCACCGCATCAAATACTTGGCTTTTGAGTAGTTGTAAGGCGTTCATGCCACTATCACAGGTTGTTACTTCATAACCTTTTGATTGAATTCGAATTGCCAGTAACTGCAGCAAGCTGGCATCGTCATCAACGAGTAAAACTTTAGCGCTTGATGGAAGTGTGACTGACATAGCTACTGCTCCTTGGTTTCTTCACGTAATAAAAGTTGCTGTTCAATTGCAGCTAATGACGATAAGGTTTTTTGCATTTCAGCGTTTAATGCTTGCTGTTGTTTTTTTGCATTTATTTGCATTAATACCTGCTGTTTTTGCAGCCATAAATAGTGCTTTATATCATCTGGCCAATAGTACGCCTGATCTAGCTTAAGTAATTGACTCATAACAGTATCAGGGTCGCGACTAAGGTTAACGCATGCAGTATTAAAAAATGCCTTCAGTGCTTGCTCCCCTAAGTAAGCTTTATTGTTAGGCGTTAATTTAAAGCCACCACACTGATGGGCATGCCATGCAATCACTTGCGCTGCGGGCGGATACATAAGAGCTACTTTTGGCCGCGGCTTTGGATTGGGCTGGTTGCTTTTATTATCGGGCTGAGTTTGAGCTATTAACTCAGGTTTAGCTGGTGTTTGAGTGTTGGTTAATTCACACCCAGATAAAAAAACGAGACTGCTGGTTAGCCATAAAATAGCCATTAAACGCGCAGACATATTATTTAACTCCTTTATTTTTATAGGGAATGACAATGTTAAATCGACAACCTTGCGGCTCATTATGCTCAATAGTTAACTTCCCCTGTAACTGCTCAACCGACTCTTTGACTATGGTAAGGCCTAATCCACTGCCTTGCAGACTAATCTCTTTACTGTGTTTACCTTGATAAAAAGCGCCAAAAACGTGCTCTTTTTCATGTTCTTTAATACCACAGCCCTCATCAGCGACCTGTATAATTAAGCCATTACTTTCTAAACTTAAGCTAATTGACACTTCTTGGTTTGACTGTGAAAACTTTAAACCATTAGAGATTAACTGAATTAAAATCATTTCAATTAATTCTCGCGGTAACTTCAGTGCAACTGTCGGTAAGCTATTGTGCCAAAGAAGCGACTGCTCTCGGGCATTTAACCTATGTTCAAAGTGATTATTTACTTTTTTAATCAGCTGGTTAAATTCCACTTCACTAACATTATCTTTACTGGTTCGAATGGCGTTATAACTTAATAAACTGTCTATCATAGTGCGTAATCGCACCATAGATTGACTGATCAATCCAAGCACCGCTTTTTGCTCATTATTAATTGGCCCAACAATTTCATCGGCTAATAATTCAGTGCCCTCAACCATAGAGGCCAAAGGCGTTTTTAATTCGTGAGTAACATGGCGTAAAAACGTATCTTTTTGCTGCTCTAGCATATGCAATTGCGCTTGCACCCACTGCAACTTGTTACCTAGTTCAATGAGTTCAGCTGATCCCTGCACTGATATTTTTTGCTGCCAATCTCCTTGGCCTAATTTATCAATAACAGAGGTTAAGCCCTTTAAACGGCCACTTATACGCCATAAAAACCCACCGCCAACAAGTAAGGTTAAAGGCGTAAGTGCCACTAACCAGTGTATAAAGGAGGCTTGTAAATTTGTCAGTTTAACTTGGTTTTGAGTGATTTTGGCTTCATTGTTTTCGCGCAGCCATACCGTTAGCTCTGCCAGTATTTCACTAATTGGCACAAACAATTCTGCTTGCTGACGAGCTTCAACCACCAGTTTGGTATGCGCTGTTTTTAGCGTATCTGTTAACCGTTGCCATTGTTGAGTATTTTTTTGGTTGCTAGAAAGCTGTTTAAGCTCATTTATATTATCCAGCGATGACTGCCATTTATCCACGATAAGCTCATCGAGTGAATCGCTTTTTAAAACCCAGTTTTGCCTTGTTGCCCTTTCTAAACTGTTGAGCTCTTGCTTAAGTGCATTAAATGACTTAGTCACTTGGTAGTTATTACTGACAATTTGCTGCGTGACCGCTAATTGTTTATTTAGTACATTTAAAAAAACAATAACTACAATAGACAAAGGCAATAGTGACAACAGCATGCTCATTATAAACTGGCCAATCAAATTAGGACGCCAATTTACCAATGCTTTATATTTTTCAGCCATGATTGCAGGCATACACTAATCCTTTACTACTTTTAAGCGCTCTATTATTAAGCGCTCAACTTATACACTCGCTGAACCAAGTACTTATTTGAGAATAAAATTGCCATAACGTCTCTAAATTGCGACAAGTTAAACACTTGATTTAAAAACAATAAAAAAACCTAACTGAGAAAATGTTGCATAAAACACACAACCGTCGGTAAATATTACCCATTAAAAACACAGAATAAATTTAACCATATGATTTTTAATGAAAATAAAAACTGGCACCATAATTGTAATACGCTTATAAATATTAATTTTTAAAGGCCAAGGAATGACTAAAGGTTATCTAAAATCTACTGTATTAATAGCGTTATGTTTCACAAGTAGTCATTTATTTGCGCTTGATGTGAACACAGCATTTTACAGCTTAGATAAGGACAGCAACGGCACATTAAGTGAAGCGGAAGCTGGCGAAGATGCATTACTGCATGAGAATTTTGCACAAATAGATAAAAATGAAGACGGACAATTATCGTTCGATGAATTTAAACAGTTTGTAAAATAAAGGAGTATATTTATGAAACAATTGATTGGTGCTTTTTCACTGCTATTTTTAGCTATTAGTGCAACGGCATTGGCATCGTCGTTAAACGTACGTTTTATGCATTTAGATAAAAATATGGACGGCCAAATATCGCTCACAGAAGCAAAACAAGATAAACAGTTACTCAAGCAGTTTACTGATTTAGACAAAGACAATAACGAGATGATTTCTAAAAAAGAGTTCGAAAACTTTAAACCTTAAGTTTAGATTCAAGTTAAGTTTTATATTATAGAGTTAAAAGCATTTGCCATAATCCCTGAGGGAGTGTGTAAACGGATTTAATGTTGGGAGTTAAATTATGGCAAGTGCTTTCTTTCAATACTGCCAGCAATTAAAATACACCTTGGAACGCCAACTATGAGAATACTGCTTCCTTTTATTGGTGCTTTACTTTTTATCAGCCAAAGTGCATTCGCACTTGATGTAAAGCAACGCTTTGAGCATTTAGATACAAATAATGACGGGTATTTAACCCATAGCGAGCTTGCTGCTCAGCCTCAGCTATTAAACTCATTCTCAAATTGGGATGAAAATCAAGATAACAGAATTTCTTTAACTGAGTTTAAAAACTACCTAACCAATAACCTGTACTGAGTATTTAGATGAAACCTATCCACTATATTATTTTACTAACACTCACTGTTTTTAGCTGTATGAGTTTTGCGACAAGCAGCTATATTGACGAAAAGTTTGAAAAACTTGACCGCAATCAGGATGGCTTTTTGACTCGCTCTGAAACCGCCAGTGATCCTGCTTTGTGGTCACGCTTTAGCAGTTACGACCGTGATAAAGACACACAATTGTCATTAAGCGAATACAGTTTGTACGCCAGTAAATAAATAGCCCCCTCAAGTAAAGCTTGGTTAAGTTTCTCAAGCTTGAGAAAGTTAAACCTCTCCTTGTTAACCCACAGCCTATTTACCCTTAACTTGTTACTTGCTCTAGCTAAAAGCTGGGCTTATTCGACTATTAATAAATTATGCTATTGGTATTCTAAATTTGAGTTTGCTACTGTGATAGTACAAAAAATAACAACATGTCTCTTATGCAACTGAAAAAACTAATAAAACCGATATTGCTAGTAAGCCTTTGCGGCTTATCTAGCGTGGCAATAGCACAAACTAAAGTCATTTATAATGCCAATGGCTACTCACCTTTGTATAAAGGAAAAATGCGCCATGGCGAAGTAAACACATTTACAACCTTAGTCATAAAAGATGGCAAAGTAGTTAAAACCGGTCCAGACAACTTAAAAAATAGCTTTCCCGGCGCAACCCTAATTGACGCAGAAGGTAAAACTTTACTCCCAGGGCTCATTGATGCGCATGGACATGTCATCGGACTGGGTAATAACTTGTCGCAACTTGATGTGCGCGGTGCTAAGTCGGTAGATGAAATAACCGCTAAGCTCAGCGAATTTGCTAAAGATAAAGAAGGTTGGATCATTGGTCGGGGCTGGAATCAAGAACTATGGTCAAACACCCGCTTTCCTACAGCCGCTGATTTAGACAAAGTCGTTAACGATCGCCCTGTTATTTTATCGCGAGTAGATAGCCACGCTATTTGGGTTAATTCAAAAGCATTAGAACTTGCCAATATTAACGCTGATACATTATCGCCTACGGGTGGAGAAATTATAAAAGATGAGTTTGGTAAACCCACCGGTATTTTTATTGATAAAGCAGAAACCTTGGTTACCCAGCATATGCCTGCAACGTCTGCACAATCGGTCAGTAATGCATTAGATGCCGCAGGTAAACACTTACTAAGCCTAGGCATTACCTCAACTCATGATGCAGGTATTGATAAAACCACTTGGCAAGTTTATAAACAACGCGCCGAGCTAGGTACGTTGCCGCTTAGAATTGTAGCGATGTTAAGTGCAGCAAGCCCAGATTTAAACATGATGCTTAAAGCGGGTCGCTATCAAGATGCACACGACTTTTTATCTATTCGCAGTGTGAAAATTTATGCCGATGGCGCATTAGGGTCTCGCGGTGCTGCGCTTATCGATGAATACGCTGATAGAGCCAACCACTTTGGCCTGATGCTTGAAACCCAAGAAAAATTAGAGCAATTATTTACACTCACCTTTAAAAACGGGTTTAGCGCAAATACCCACGCCATTGGCGATAGAGCCAATAAAATTGTGCTCGATGCTTATCAAAATGTATTTAAGCAAACCGGTGGCATACTGCTGCGTAACCGCATGGAACATGCGCAAATAGTTTCTCCCGCAGACATTCCACGCTTTAAAACCCTGAAAATAATCCCATCAATGCAACCGGTGCACGCCACATCAGACATGCATATGGCAGAGCAACGCTTAACTGATAAACAACTTCAAGGCGCTTATGCTTGGCAAACGTTCTTGGATCAGGGATCGACTATTGCAGCCGGTTCTGATTATCCCGTAGAGCTGGCGAACCCGTTTGATGGTTTATATTCAGCTATCACCCGCATGGATCATAATCAACTGCCTGAAAACGGTTGGCGTGCCAGTGAAGTATTAAGCAGAGAAGATGCATTACGTGCATTTACCCTTGGTGGCGCCTATGCAGCGCATCAAGAGTTTAAAGTAGGTAGTTTAGAGCAAGGTAAGTGGGCTGACTTTATACTGGTTGATCAAGACTATTTTAAAGTACCTATTGAGCAGCTTTACAAAACTCAGGTATTGCAAACGTGGATAGCGGGTAAGTTACGTTACCAAAAAGACGCAGCGAAGGCTGAGTAAAAAAACATAAAAAAGGTGAAAATTTACTAAAGTAATCAAAAGTTGTGTCGATAAAATAAGAACTTATAGTAATTATTATGTTTCAGGATGAACACATGTTTTCAAAAAAAATACCTCTAGTTTTATCGGCACTTTTCACCATATCACTTTCAGCATGTTCTACACACCCAATTTACAACGGTCATTCAGGTCATGACAATGTTAGCAATAATCACTCTTATAACAATCGGTATGCCAGAAATTACCAACCTCGAGTTAATAATTGGCAATTCCCTGAAAATAACTTTCGCCCTGTTAATAGTAGTAAGTTATTAAGTGATTACACTGAACAGCTAGCCATGAAGTTAATTCAAAATATGAATTATGTTAACAGTCGAACTCCTATCGCGGTTACCTCGTTTGTAAATTTAGATGACAACCTTCAAACAACTAATATTTTTGGTAACCACCTAGCTGAAAGTTTTATAACCGAAATGCAAGAATTTGGTTTATCTATCGTTGACTACAAACACACTGGAGATGTTCATGTCACACCTTTAGGAGACTTTTCATTTAGTCGTAATGGTAAAGAAATTAAAGGTTACCCACATATCGACTACACTTTAACGGGAACTCTAACATACACTAACAAAGGCGTTATTGTGAATGCTCGTATAATAGGAGCTAAATCTAAGATAGTTGTATCAACAGCCAAAGGATTTATCCCTAGCTTTATTGTTGAGTCTTTATATCCAACTCGAAGAGTTGATGGAATTATATTAGACGAAATTCAATAAAACAAAAAGGGTTAACTTAAAAGTTAAACCCTTTTTTGTATCAGCTTTAGACTGACGATATAACTTAATAATGTGATAAATATTGACCAGAGCTAATAAGCCATTAGTAAATGCCACCGGTACAGAACCGATTGCTGCACCGTAAAAAGTAAACGCAATACAGCCCAATAAATTAAACCAACGTAGTTTGGTTACATCGGTCATGGTCAAGGATATAACTAATAAAGCGGATGCTAAATAACCTAAATATTCCCAACTCAATTGTTCTCTCCTAGGCTTTAGGTTAATATTACTAGCTAAACTTTAGTACATTATTAAAATATGCTGCACAGCAGTTTAAATAAAAAAGCTAACTTACCAATAAAACCTTAAAATATGCTGGTTTTACCCACAATTTTTTAATCATTACACGGTAGAATGAAGGCCATTTAACGCCATTAAATAAATAACAACGTGGGCAAGTTAGCGTAAATTCTTAATCTTAATGCTATCGTCATTAAGGTGTAATAAATAGGACAATTGTCCGAAGAGCATGATTGATGTTTCAATACCATTTTTCCAGTTACCTTGTTGAACAGCTGCTGACATTTGCCGGCAGTAGTTATCAGCAATCAAAAAAAGAAATATTAATACAGCAAGACCAACCACTCACTAAGTTGGTATTGGTGCGAAGTGGTACTGTATCGTTTAGTTATGATGTGGGGAATGGCCGACGCCTGCTTCTTGGTCAGCTCGACTGTAACAACACCTTAATTGGTGAAATTGAAGCACTGAATAATAACCCGTGCATTTACACGGTAACCTGCTTCAGTGATGTAACGTATAATCTTATTGAGCTAAAGCATTGGCGCTCATTATTGCTCGATAAACCAGAACTGAGTCTTTACACAGCGCAAACCATTGCCGCTAAGTTCCAAGAAAATCAAAAGATTAACTTAGATAAACTGTTACTTCCCTTAAGCTACAACATTGCTAAAGATTGCTTATTACGTGCGGAGAATAACAACCCCACTTTATTGCGTGCTTATCCTACGGTAAATGCAGAAGCAGAGCGCTTTGCAACCACTGAACGTGCATACCGACGGGTAGTGAGTGAGTTAGTAGAAAAAAACCTAGTGCAACGAAGCACTCAAGGGCTGCAAGCTGTCGATATTCCTAAACTCAGTGACTATGTAGACAGCTTTGCACAGCTTTAAAGACAATAAAAAAGGCCATTAAGGCCTTTTTTATTGAGCAAAATCACGTTTATTTTTCAAGTAAAATATCGTGGATTTTAGCTAAATCAGATTTACCTTCAATAATTTCATCCGGCGTTAACCCTGATAATTCATGCGGGAATACTAACCATTCTTCAGATTCATGAATGTAGTAATCAGGCACTGTATCAACTTTTGAATTTTTTGGCTTGTAGTATGGACAAGCAATACGAATATCACGTGGTAAGTTTAAACGCATTAGCTCAGAAAGCTTCTCTTTTAACGCTACAATGCTACGACCTGAGTCAAACACATCATCCACAATTAACAATGAATCACCCGCATTCGCGTTTTCAACAATGTAGTGTAAACCATGTACTTTGATTTCTTTTGATTGCTTGCCAATACCGTAATAAGACGACGTACGCACCGCAATATGATCGGTTTCTATACCTTTGTAATCATAATATTCTTGAACTGCAATCCCAATTGGAGCACCACCGCGCCATATACCAATAATAAAATCTGGACGAAAGCCATCTTTATACACTTGTGCCGCTACGCGGAATGAATCTTCAAGTAATTGTTGAGCCGTGATATAGCACTTTTCTGACATAGTAAGGATCCCAGTGGTATGTATAATATTTGAGCGAGGTTTAAATGAAATAGATGCCCAAACACGTATTGGCGAAGGATTTTACCGTAAATAAAACAAAATTGCTTGTATGGCGGATAAAAAATAGGCACCCTAAGATACCTATTTTTTAACTAATTGCTTAATCTTGGTTGATTAAGCCTTTTCAAGCAAGGTACGCGCGACTGTACGCATACCTTGAGTAGTTGCGCCTGAAGCCCACTGGCTAGTGCCGCCACCCATATTAAATGCAGCCGCTAAATCAATATGTACCCAACCTTTACCATCGTTTGGCACAAAGCGAGATAAGAAACCTGCTGCATTTGAAGCACCACCATAGCCACCGCCTTTTTGTGCACGGCTGTTTGCTGTATCTGCATACGGTGATGGGCAGTTTTGTTGATGCCACTTTTCAAGCGGTAATGGCCAAGCGGCTTCCATTTCTTGTGATGCAAAGTCTTCTACTTCACGCACTAGCTCTTTATCAAGGGCAAATAACGCGTTGTATTCTTGACCAACGGCAACAAGGGCTGCGCCCGTTAATGTTGCTGCATCAATAATAAGTGGTGCGCCTGTCTCACCTGCCGCCATTAGGCCATCAGCTAATACTAAACGGCCTTCAGCATCTGTGTTTACAATTTCAACGGTTGTGCCATTTTTGTAGGTAAGAATATCACCTAGTTTGTATGCATGGCCGGAAATTAAGTTCTCTGCACAACATAAAAACAGCTTAATACGCTTTTCTACGCCACGATTAATGGCCAGCGCTAAACCTGCAGTTACCGTTGCAGCTCCACCCATGTCGCACTTCATGCCTAACATGCCTTCGCTAGATTTAATTGAGTAACCACCTGAGTCAAATGTAATACCTTTACCTACAAGTGCTGCGCTTACTGGTGCGTTATCATCGCCAGTTGGGTTGTAATCAAGCTCAAGTAATACAGGTGGGCGTTCACTACCACGACCTACAGCATGAATACCAATCCATTGCTGCTCTAATAGCGCATCGCCTTTTATTATTTGGTAACTAACATGCTCTGGTGCCAGTGATTGAATAAATTCAGCTGCTTTTTCTGCTAGGCTCTCTGGGTAAATGTCATCGGCGGTGCCGTTAACCATTTCACGTGCCCACGTTGCTGAAGCTTTTAAATCAGCAAGTTCTTTTAAATCAGATTGTGCATTATCAACAAACTCAACACCGTGCAGTACTTTTGGTGATACAAAGCCTTGGTAAAATGCCCATTGACTCTCTGTACACCAAACATCGCCTTCAAGCACAACACTTTTAATGCCTTGGCTTGCAATAGTACGACCTGCTTTTTGCACGTTTTTTAATGTTTCTTGCTCAGATAAATGAACCGTTGCGCCGTGTTCGTTAAAAGATAGTGACGCATTTTCGCCCCAGTGTCCTGGTGCCGACTGCTCGCTTAATTGAACAACAAATTTTTCACTCATGTTAGAATATCCTTGCACTTAAATGTATGGTTGAGTTTACTATAGCGCGCCTAAGTTCCCAACAGCTTGCGGTAAATAACCTTAAATAGTCCGCAAAGTCTTATTTTACTTAACCTGAATTCTGGTTATATAAGGAAGTCATTAATGAAGTACACCCCACCATTACAATCTGCTACGTTATTAAAACGTTACAAACGCTTTTTAGCTGATTTAGAGCTCAGTGATGGCAGCACTTTTACCGCTCACTGTGCTAATACGGGGAAAATGACGGGCTGTGCTGACTCTGGTTTTAATGCCTTTTATTCCACCAGCAGTAACACCAAACGAAAGTACCCACAGTCTTTAGAGCTGACGCAAAATAACTTATCACAGCTTATTTGTGTAAATACAGCCGTTGCTAATAAAGTAGTAGAAGAGGCGATTAATGCTGAAGTAATTAAAGAGCTGACAGGCTATCAGCAAGTCCAAAGTGAAGTGAAATATGGCAGTGAAAACAGTCGCATCGACTTTTTACTTACCCACAGCAGTAACGCCAATTGCTATGTTGAAGTTAAATCAGTCACGCTGCTGAGTGAAGAGCATCCACAAAGCGGCCAAGGTTACTTCCCAGACGCGCAAACAGTTCGTGGGCAAAAGCATATTCGTGAATTAATCGAAATGGTAAAACAAGGGCATCGTGCGGTATTACTATTTGCGGTGCTACATCAAGGGATCACACAAGTGAGTGCGGCGGCGCATATAGATTCAACCTATGCACAATTACTAAGCGAAGCGATTGAGCAAGGCGTAGAAGTATTAGCTTATAAAGCCCATATTTCTGCCAGTGAGGTAACTTTAGTTGAGAAAGTGGCGTTTGTTGAGTAAAAAGAGCGCATTTAAGCGTTGGTATTTCGCCACGCCCAAAAAATACTTAACCAAAAAGTAAAAATAAGTTGTTTTTATTGTTATTGCCCATATAACTACGCCAGTTTATAAACCAATACTGTGATAACAAAGTATAAGTAGTGCTTTTACTACTTTTATATCGCCAAACAGGGTTAAGCTAATTCGATTATTTAAAAATAAATTTGCCTAGGGTATGAGTTTCTGTTATTTATACCGCCGGCTAATGCTGAGGCATTAAATTAAGGATTTAGGAGAGAGTTATGCCAGACCAAAAAAGACATGGTTTATTGGCTCAAGCCGGTTTAGAACCATACCAAGAAAAACCGGGTGAAGAGTACATGAATGATGCACAACGTGCTCATTTTAAAACAATTTTAGAAACTTGGCGTAATGATTTACGTAACGAAGTTGATCGTACAAAATCACACATGCAAGACGAAGCAGCTAACTTTCCTGATCCCGTTGACCGCGCAGCACAAGAAGAAGAGTTCTCATTAGAGCTTCGTACTCGTGACCGCGAACGTAAGTTGATTAAGAAAATTGAAAAAACAATTATATTAATTAAAGAAGACGAATTTGGCTTTTGTGAGTCTTGTGGCATTGAAATTGGCATTCGCCGCTTAGAAGCGCGCCCTACTGCTGATCTATGTGTAGACTGTAAAACACTTGCTGAAATCAAAGAAAAGCAATCTGGACGCGGCTAATTAAGTATAGCCATGTCTTCTACAGCCGTTACTGCGCAAGTACCTAACTATCGCGGCCGATTTGCACCGTCCCCTTCCGGACCGTTACATTTTGGCTCACTTGTGGCGGCTGTAGGTAGCTACCTAGATGCAAAAGCAAACCAAGGAAAATGGTTAGTTCGCATCGAAGACATAGACACCACTCGCGTTGTAAAAGGCGCCGCCACCGATATCCTAAATACCTTAGACGCCTACAACCTCAATTGGGATGAAAACGTTGTGTACCAAACACAGCGTCTTACTATCTACCAAGATGCCGTGCACTCTTTATCACAGCAACAGCTTGTGTATGCCTGCCAATGCTCCCGTAAGCAAATAAAAGCCCTCGGCGGCATTTATCAAGGGCAGTGTAAACACAGTCAACTAAATGGACAGGGGCATGCCCTGCGCTTAAGCCAATGCCATGCAACTGTTGATTATAACGACCTTATTCAAGGGCATATTGACGTTGACCCTGCCCTCGCTCATGAAGATTACATAATAAAACGCAGCGACGGTTTATTTGCCTATCAACTGGTGGTGGTTATTGATGACATTGAGCAAGGGATTAATCGTATTGTACGAGGCGCTGATTTAATTGAACCGACTGCGCGTCAAATCAGTTTATTTAAACAACTTAATTGCCCTATTCCAGAATTTGCTCATTTACCTTTAGCGGTAGCAAAACCAGGATTTAAACTCTCTAAGCAAAATTATGCCCCTGCAATTTGCAAACAAAATCCAAAACCTACTTTAATAGCTGTATTTAAATTTTTAGGCCTGCCAATACATGAGCAATTAATGGATTTAACCTGCGAACAATTACTCGCTTGGGGCGTGGCACATTTTAACCTAAGCCTTGTTCCTGCTAAGCGCGAAATACAGATTTAACCTCCCATTACGTATTACGTGTAATTAATTCAAATAAAATCGTTAAAAATGGCTTAATTTCAGTGCTGCAACTTAATTTTTTTACCTTGCTGGTATATGATAGCCGCCTAAATATATGCTAATTACATTAAACGGTAAAAATAACGCTTTAAGCGAATACTTGCTGTGATTTTGATTGCAATGGCGAGCAAATCAACCGCTTCTCTAGGAGACAGACTATTATTTCCAAGCTTTTTCAATTTTGTCGACAAATTATCGGCCCAAGTGCCAATAACGAAAATGTCGCAATCAGTAGTGAGCCGTTAGTGATCCCTAGAGGTGAGCATGGTATTTCTCGCAAACAATTTAGCCCAAATGCAATCAAAGTACTCTACCGCCTGAAAGATGGTGGCTATGATGCTTACTTAGTTGGTGGTTGCATTCGCGATGTATTGTTAGGTCAACAACCTAAAGATTTTGATGTTGTAACCAATGCCACCCCTGAGCAAGTAAAAAAACTGTTTCGTAACTGTCGCTTAATTGGTCGCCGCTTTCGTTTAGCGCACATTGTTTTTGGCCGTGAGATTATTGAAGTGGCAACAATGCGCGGCCATCACGAAGCACAAGAAGATAAAAATCAAATTAGTCAGTCAAGTGAACACGGGCAACTTCTTCGCGATAACGTATTTGGTAGCATTGAAGAAGATGCAGAACGCCGTGATTTTTCAATCAACGCTTTGTACTACTCAATTAATGATTTTTGTGTTTACGATTACGCAAATGGCTTAGCCGCTATCAAAGCAAAACAAATTGAGTTGATTGGCGATCCTGAAACACGCTACCGTGAAGATCCGGTACGTATGCTTCGCGCAGTGCGCTTTGCTACCAAGTTAGATATGCAAATAGCGCCATCAAGCGAAAAACCGATTACCGAATTAGCAAGCTTGCTTGATAATATTCCGCCAGCGCGGTTATTTGAAGAAATACTCAAGCTATTTTTAAACGGCAAAGCACAGCAAAACTTTATAATGCTGCGTCAGTACGGTTTATTTAAATCGTTATTTCCTGAGCTAGACCGCATTTTAGATAAAAACCCAGGCGGACTTGAAGAAACCTTCATAAAGCAAATGTTTGCCAACACTGATATCCGTATTAATGCTGATAAAAAAGTCACTCCTGCATTCGTATTTGCAGCGTTACTGTGGTTCCCGCTAATTGAACGTACTGAAAAAATTAGACGCCAAGAGCAACTATCTGAATACGATGCATTTGCTCAGGCAATTAATAAAGTACTGAGTGAGAATGCCCAACACATTGCCGTGCCAAAACGCTTTACGTTAGGTGCTCGTGATATTTGGCATATTCAACAGCGCTTAGATAAACGTGCTGGCCAACGTGCCTACCGCTTAACACAGCAGCCACGCTTTAAAGCCGCTTATGATTTTTTACTATTGCGTGTTGATGCTGGTGAAACTGAGCATACAGAACTGGCACAGTGGTGGACACAATACTTAGGCCAAGATATTAATGGCCAAAAAGAAATGGTGCGAGAGCTTGGTCATCAAGGCGGTCCAAAACCACGTAAGCGACCTCGCCGTCGTACTACTAAAAAGCCAGCTGAGTAAATAATGCAACGTGTCTACTTGGGGTTAGGTGCAAACCTTAACAGCCCTAAAAAACAACTTGATAACGCTGTTATTGCACTTAAAAGCTTGCCAAACAGCGAATTTATAGCCTGCTCGCATTATTATGCGAGCAAGCCTATGGGACCACAAGATCAACCTGATTATGTGAATGCGGTCGCCTGTATCAACACTTCACTTGAGCCAGAGCAACTACTTGATTTAACCCAAGCCATAGAGCTGGAACATGGTCGAGTTAGAAAGGCTGAGCGCTGGGGCGCACGCACACTGGATATTGATATTTTATTATTTGGTGAACACATTTTAAATACCGAACGTTTAACCGTACCTCATTATGGATTAACTGAGCGAGAATTTGTTGTTTACCCATTGCAAGAAATTGCACCGGAACTGATTTTACCTAGCGGCGCATCTATCCAACAGATAGCAAATACTTTACCGCTTAACGACTTACAACAATTACCACGGTAATTAATTAAGGCCATTGTCTGCGAGAATATTATGTCTAAAATAACCGTTTCAACTTTGAATAAAATGAAGGCTGAAAGTAATAAAATCACTGCGTTAACAGCTTACGATGCTAGTTTTGCTAAGTTATTTCATGATAACGGCGTTGATGTTGTTTTAGTTGGTGATTCTTTGGGTATGGTATTACAAGGTGGCGATGATACCTTAGCGGTTACAAACCAAGAAATTGCCTACCATACTCGCTGTGTGCGCGCAGGAAGCCGTGATTTATTTGTTATTGCTGATTTACCATTTATGACCTACGCAAACCCAAATGATGCGTGTAAAAATGCTGCAGAGCTGATGCGCGCGGGTGCTAATATGGTCAAACTTGAAGGCGGTGAATGGCTGCATGACAGCATTAAATCACTCACCCAACAAGGTATCCCGGTATGTGGCCATTTGGGGCTTACACCGCAATCAGTGCATGTATTCGGTGGTTTTAAAATCCAAGGCCGTGAAGAAGCTCAAGCACAAAAAATTATTGCCGATGCAAAAGCATTAGAAGCGGCAGGCGCACAACTACTGGTGCTTGAATGTATTCCAAGTGCCTTAGCAAAACGCGTTACTGAGTCATTGAGTATTCCTACAATCGGGATTGGTGCCGGTAATGTAACCGATGGCCAAATTTTGGTTATGCACGATTTAGTGGGTATTTCTGCAGGTTACATTCCTAAATTTTCAAAAAACTTTTTACTCGAAACAGGCAATATGCCTGCTGCGGTTAAAAAGTATTGTAACGATGTCAAAAGCGGCGTATTCCCAAGCGCTGAACACGAGTTTAAATAATGCAGTCAATCACTGAAATTAAATCATTACGCAGTCAAATTAGAGCCTGGCGCCAAGCCGGTTTAAGCGTCGCATTTGTACCTACTATGGGCAATTTGCATCGTGGTCATTTTTCACTGGTAGAAAAAGCAAAAACACTGGCCGATAAAGTCGTCGTCAGTATTTTTGTTAACCCAATGCAATTTGGCGCTAACGAAGATTTAGACAGTTACCCGCGCACCTTGGATGCTGATAAACAAGGTTTAGCCGATCTTGAAACAGATATTTTATTTATTCCCAGTGTAGAAACTATTTACCCTAATGGGTTAGGTGCACAAAGCTTTGTTGATGTACCTGGTATTTCAATGGGATATTGTGGCGGTTCACGCCCAGGTCACTTTAAAGGCGTAGCGACTGTTGTTACTAAGCTATTTAATTTAGTACAGCCTGATTACGCTTGTTTTGGTGAAAAAGATTTTCAGCAGCTACAAGTGGTTAAAACCATGGCCACTGATTTATCAATACCAGTAGAAATTATTGGCGTACCTACCATGCGTGAAGTTAGCGGCCTCGCTATGAGCTCGCGTAATGGGTATTTATCAGCTGATGAAAAACACACCGCTCCCGCTTTATTTAACACCTTAAAACACTGTGCTCAGCAACTTAAAAGCGGTAATAAAGACTTTGCCACACTGGAAAATGAAGCGAAGAGTGCATTAGAAAACGCAGGTCTAAAACCAGATTATTTTTCGATAGCTCAACGAGATACATTAAAAGCTGCTACACTCGAAGATACACGATTTGTAATTTTAGCTGCCGCCTTTTTAGGTAGTGTTAGATTAATCGACAACCTACAAGTTGAAGTTTAATCTTGGTAGCTACACTTTAAGGACAAGCATGAAAACTTTTATAAAAACTAGCTGTGTGGCTTTTTCGTTTGCAGTTCTCGCTGGCTGTCAGAGCCAGGCGGGTAATCCGGCACTTAATCAATGTGCTCAACAAAGTTATCAATGTGAAACCAGCTGCGAGCAGCAAACAACGACCGATAGTCTTAAATCGCAAGTTTGCTCATCAAAGTGTATTGAGGCGTACAATCAATGCAAAGTACAAGCTGAAAACTTAGGTAAAGCTGACTAATAGCAATCGTCGGCATAAATTGTAAAACAAAAAAACCGCTCAATGAGCGGTTTTTTATTAATTGCTTCAGTTGCTTATTTCAAGCCTAGCTTTTTCAGTTCTAATTCAACTAACTTTGCAGAAAGAGGTACATACCCATCTTTTTCTACAATTTTTTGACCTTCTTGAGAAAGTACCATCTTTAAGAACTCAGCTTCAACTGGGCCAAGTGGCTTATTTGGGTGTTTATTTACATAAACATATAAGAAACGTGACAGTGGGTATTTACCTTGCGCTACGTTTTCAAGCGTGGCATCAACAAAGTTAGTGCCTTTTTTCGATAACGGAACAGTACGTACACCCGATGTTTTATAACCAATACCAGAGTAACCAATCGCATTTAATGACGCTGAAATTGATTGTACAACAGAAGCTGAACCCGGTTGCTCGTTCACGTTATTACGAAAATCGCCTTTACATAACGCTTTCTTTTTAAAGTAACCGTAAGTACCTGATACTGAGTTACGTCCGTATAATTGCACGTCTTTTGCAGCCCAATCACCTTCTAGACCAACATCACTCCAGCGATTTACTTGCTCTGGTGCACCACATTTACGAGTTGATGAGAAAATAGCATCGATTTGATCAATGCGTAGTCCTTCGATTGGGTTATCTTTGTGTACAAATACGGCCAACGCATCAATTGCTACACGCACTTGTGTTGGTTTGTAGCCATGACGCTTTTCAAATGCTTCAATCTCTTTTGACTTCATTGCACGGCTCATTGGACCTAAGTTAGCCGTACCTTCAGTTAGTGCTGGTGGCGCAGTAGACGAACCTGCCGCTTGAATTTGAATATTTACATTTGGGTAAATACGTTTATATTCTTCAGCCCAAAAGGTCATCATGTTGGCTAATGTGTCAGACCCTACCGATGAAAAGTTACCTGATACACCGCTAATTTTTTGATACTCAGGAATACCGTCTTCTAATGCAACCGCTTGTGCAGATACAAATGTTGTAACAGCCACACCCATTGCGGCAACTAAGTTTTTAAATTTCATTTTGGGGTTCTCCAGTTTGTTCGTCCCATTTCCTAACTGCGGTTCACTCTAAAGTGAGTACATGACAATGGTGTGACTCTTAAATGACACTTTTATGACCACTCTAATTACGCCACTGATGGCGCAATTGCGATAAGTCTATCGCTTGAGAATGCGAAAGAAAAACAGGAACCTTTACCCAGTTCACTGTGGATTTTTAATTGACTACCATGGCGAGTAAGTACATGTTTAGTAATTGCCAAACCAAGTCCAGAGCCACCTGTAGTACGACTTCTGGCTTTATCTACTCGATAAAAACGCTCAGTTAAGCGGTTAATATGTTCAGGTGCAATACCATCACCATTATCGGTAACACTAAAACATGCTTGTTGGTTGTTGCGCTGCCAAAGCACCTCTATTTTACCGCCTGGTTTAGTATAATGAATGGCATTAAATACTAAATTTGAAAATGCACTTCTAAGTTCATCCTCAGCACCGGTAATATCAAGTGATGTATCAATATTAAAAGTAAGTTGATGGCCTTTGTCTTGATTAATAGATTTCGCTTCTGTTTCAATTAACTTTAATAATCGTGGCACATTCACCGCTTTGTCATTACTGTGTTGCTTTGCTCCTTCGATGCGCGATAACGACAACAACTGATTGACTAAGCTATCCATACGCTTGCATTGCTCTAGCATAGTAGTTTGTGCTTTATTCCACATTGCAGGCGGGGGCAGTGAATCACTATCGAGCATTTCAAGGTAGCCGGTAACAACCGTTAAAGGTGTTCTGAGCTCATGAGAGACGTTTGCTACAAAGTCTTTACGCATTTGCTCAAGTTGCTTTAAGCGAGTGACATCGCGTACCACTACCAACAACTGTGTATTGGCATAGGGCATCACCCTAAATTCAAGAACTTGCTCAACACTGTGGCCACTTTCAAGCTCCAATGCATCGCTAAACTCTTTACGGCGCATATATTTAGCAAATTTAGGATCGCGAATTAAGTTATCTAAGCGCTGACCATGATCAACCGGCCACTGTAACCCTAGCACTTTGAGTGCAAGCTGATTACACCACACAATTGATAAATCGTTTTGTAGTACAACAACGGCATCAGGTACGGCCTCAGCGCCGTCGCGAAAACGCCGTATCAGTTCTGCCAACTCATTACGCTTTTTACGATTGCGGTGTTGCAGCTGATAAATACCTTCAAATACTTGCTCCCACGACCCTTCCCCTTCAGGCGGGTTAAAGCTGCGTTGATTATGCAGCCAGTCACTTAAGCGATAAAGCTGATGGTAATGCCACATAAGTAGCGAAAAAGCGCCCAAAAACAACATCAAAAATGGGGCACCAATAAGCACCCCAATTAAAAGCAAAGGTATAAAATAGACAAACAGCCGTTTGGTTAACGCCTGCTTGTTAATAACTCGATACATACACGCTCTTTACCTTATAAACGCTAGCAGAAGTTTGACTGTGCTAGGTTAATAGATTGTGACTTACGAAGTAAACTTATAATTTACTCGAAAAGCGATAACCAGCACCGCGAACTGTTTGTACTAAGCGGTCGTGTCCAAGGGTTGCAATTGCTTTACGCAGGCGACGAATATGAACATCTACAGTTCTATCTTCAACATAGACGTTAGTACCCCATACATGATCAAGTAATTGCTCTCGGCTATATACACGCTCTGGATGGGTCATAAAAAAGTGTAACAGTCGAAATTCCGTTGGTCCCATATCAAGCTCACTGCCACCTGATGTCACACGATGCGAAATAGGATCTAAACGCAAACCATGTACTTCAATGGCCTCTTCAAGTGAGGTAGGAGCAACACGACGAATAACTGCTTTAATACGCGCCATTAACTCTTTAGGTGAAAACGGCTTAGTAACGTAATCATCAGCACCGACCTCTAAACCGCGTATTTTATCTTCTTCTTCGCCGCGGGCTGTCAGCATAATGATAGGAATTTGGCGTGTGTGTTCATTTTGTTTGAATTTTTTAGCGATTTGAATTCCACTACCGCCAGGTAGCATCCAATCAAGTAACACCATATCTGGATAAGGTTCAACCATTGCAGATATTGCAGAATCATAATCTTCTGCCTCAATGGCTTGAAACCCATTTTGTTCTAAAACAAAAACCAACATTTCCCTGATAGGTGCTTCGTCATCAACGACTAATACTTTACGTGACATTCCAATTTATCTCTTAGGCTATTGAGTAGGTTTCATTATTATGACTAAGTATGACATTTTTATTAAAGTGTAACGTGGAAATCAAAATGAGCGTAAAAAAAACACAAAATAGTGACAAAAAATTAAATATGTCATCTTTGTATCATCATAAGCTGTAAATAATAAAGCGGTTTGAGGTGTTAATCGCTTAATAATTGCGCGTAGTTTTAATATTATTTATGAGATCATCAAATTACTAAGCGACGAGTTTTAACAGCTATATTTTTAGTCTGATCATAAAAGCTGACTGTGCCACGACACTATTTAGATCAGCTTTATTAAGATCTTAAATATCAGGATCAGAGTTTTATCAAGCAGATCCCTTTACGGATCACTATTTTACCCACTACTAAAGCTAAACCAATGATTTTTTGTATAATTTTCATTCTATCATTGCGCTTTACGATGCCTAAATGAGTAAAACATGCCCATTTTAGCGCTTTAGTTAGTAAAGTAATGATCCCAGATATGACCAGTTAGTAATCGAGTGATCCCAAATTAATAACTAGGTAAAATACTGATCCCCCACAGATCAAAAAAGCCAGTGCATAGGCAACTGGCTTTTATAATGAGTGCGAGAGTATCGCTATTATTGGCTCACTATTTTATTTTTGGGTTTAGCTCACCGCTTAAGTATTTAAGGTGCATTTCATCCAATGAAATTGGCTTAATTTTACTTGCTTGACCTGCAGTACCAAACGCTTCGTAACGGGCAATACAAATGTCAGTCATTGCTTGCGTTGCAGCGGCTAAGAACTTACGTGGGTCGAAGTTAGACGGGTTCATTGCTAAATGACGACGGATTGCACCGGTAGACGCTAAACGTAAGTCAGTATCAATGTTTACTTTACGCACACCGTATTTAATACCTTCAACAATTTGCTCAACTGGCACGCCGTAAGTTTCTGGGATCTCACCACCGTATTGGTTGATCACCTCTAACCACTCTTGTGGTACTGAAGACGAACCATGCATTACTAAATGCGTGTTTGGTATACGCGCATGAATTTCTTTAATACGATCAATTGCTAAAATGTCGTCGGTTGGTGGACGAGTAAATTTGTAGGCACCGTGTGATGTACCACAAGCAATAGCCAGCGCATCAACATGGGTTTTATTTACAAAGTCTGCCGCTTCTTCTGGATTTGTTAGCATTTGCTCAGTGGTAAGTTTACCCTCAGCGCCAACACCATCTTCTTCACCCGCTTCACCAGTTTCAAGTGAACCTAATACACCTAGCTCACCCTCTACAGATACGCCACACGCATGCGCCATTTCAACTGTTTTACGTGTTACATCAACGTTGTAATCATAGCTTGAAGGTGTTTTACCATCGCTCATTAATGAGCCATCCATCATTACTGATGAAAATCCTAGCTGAATTGAACGCTGACATACACCCGGTGATGTACCGTGATCCTGATGCATAACCACTGGAATATGTGGCCATTCTTCAACTGCCGCTAAAATCATATGACGAATAAAAGGTGCACCGGCATACGCACGTGCGCCCGCAGAACCTTGCACAATAACAGGGCTGTTTGTTTTATCAGCCGCTTCCATAATTGCACGCATTTGCTCTTGGTTATTTACATTAAACGCGGGTACACCGTAACCATGCTCTGCGGCATGATCAAGAAGTTGTCGCATACTGATTAAAGCCATTGGGTATTCTCCAATTTATCGGTAGTTATTTTACTACCTAGTTTGAACGGATTTGTTAGTTTGGCGCAATCACTGCGCCATGAATTAAAAGGCAAATGGCCTAAAATTCATATTATTAACGACTAAATAAAAGTGAGAGGTATTTACTCGTTAATTGTAGCAGATGTGGGATAAGCACATCTGCTTTACGGCTAGCTAATACCCAAAGGTATTATTTAGCGCGTGATTCTAGCATTGCAACTGCAGGTAATTTTTTGCCTTCTAAAAACTCTAAGAACGCACCACCACCTGTAGAGATATACGATACTTTATCACTAATGCCGTACTTATCAATTGCCGCTAGGGTGTCACCACCGCCTGCAATAGAAAATGCGTTCGAATCAGCAATCGCTTTTGCAATGGCACGTGTACCATTACCAAATTGATCAAACTCAAACACACCCACTGGGCCATTCCATACAACCGTGCCCGCATTAGCAATAATTTTTGCAAGTTGATTTGCGGTATCGGGGCCAATATCAAAAATCATATCGTCGCTGGTGACTTCACTTACATCTTTAAGTGTTGCTACAGCTGACTCTGAAAACTCATTACCTACAACAACGTCTGTGGGTACCGGTATTTCGCCATCGTTAGCTTTCGCCGCAGCGCATAAACGATTTGCTTCATCCATTAAATCAGCTTCATAAAGTGACTTACCTACAGGATGGCCAGCAGCAGCAATAAAGGTATTGGCAATACCACCACCGGTAACCAGCTGATCAACAATTTTAGACAATGAATCAAGTACCGTTAATTTAGTGGATACTTTAGAGCCACCCACAATTGCCACTAACGGACGAGCGGGGTTATCAAGTGCTTTACCTAATGCTTCTAGTTCAGCCGATAATAATGGACCGGCACACGCGACATCAGCAAACAAACCCACACCATGGGTTGACGCTTGAGCGCGATGCGCAGTACCAAAGGCATCCATTACGTAAACGTCACATAATGCAGCTAATTGCTTTGATAAGGCTTCGTCGTCTTTTTTCTCGCCTTTATTAAAACGCACGTTTTCAAAAACAACCACTTCGTTATCTGCAACATCAACGCCGTTTAAGTAATCTTTTTCTAGGCGAACAGTTTGCTCAAGTGCATCATTTAAGTAATCAACAACGGGTGCTAATGAAAACTCGTCTTCGTATTGCCCTTCCGTAGGACGGCCTAGGTGTGACATAACCATCACTTTCGCGCCTTTTTCTAACGCAAGTTTGATAGTAGGTAGTGCTGCACGAATACGTGCGTCTGACGTCACTTTACCTGCTTTAACGGGTACATTTAAATCTTCACGAATTAATACACGCTTGCCGTTTAAATCTAAATCTGCCATTTTTATGACCGACATGAACATCTCCTTAGTTAACGATACTAAACCAATAAATACGTTTTAAATATTACTTAAATGCCATCATAGCACGAGCGGTATCAAGCATGCGATTCGCAAACCCCCACTCGTTATCACACCAAACTAGTAATTTTATCAGCCGTTTATGACTAACACGTGTCTGTGTGCCATCAATAATACAAGAATGGGGATCGTGGTTAAAATCAACCGATACCAGCGGCTCTTCGGTGTAACTTAAAATACCTTCAAGCCTGTCTTTAGCTTGTGCTTTAAGCGCACTATTAACCGCGTTTAAATCAACATCGGTATTTACCGTGACACTTAAATCCATGGCAGTCACATTAATGGTCGGTACACGAACGGCAATGGCCTCAAAACGACCTTTAAATTTAGGTAAAATACGGTCGATACCACGGGCTAATTTTGTGTCTACCGGAATAATAGATTGGCTAGCGGCACGAGTTCGGCGTAAATCATGGTGATACGCATCAATCACTTGCTGATCGTTCATTGACGCATGAATCGTTGTAATGGCGCCAGATTCAATACCAAAGGCATCATCGAGTACTTTAATAACAGGAACAACGCAGTTGGTGGTACACGAACCATTAGAGACAATAGTATGCTCGTTTTTCAGCTCATCGTCGTTTATGCCATACACAATGGTCGCATCTACATCATTATCAGCAGGATGGGAAAACAACACTTTTTTAGCGCCTGCGGCAATATGTAACTGCGCGTGCTCACGTGAGTGGTACACGCCTGTACATTCAAGTACCACGTCAACATCTAGCGTTTGCCATGGTAATTCAACTGGGTTTTCTTCACAAAATAATGCAATGGTATCATCAGCAACGCTGATAGTGTCTTCACCTAGTTTAACTGGGAAGGTAAAGCGACCATGAGAGGTGTCGTATTTTAATAAATGGGCAATAGCTTCAGGGTCGGCTAATTCGTTAATCGCAACAATTTTAATCTCGTCGCTTAAGCCTGATTCGTATAGTGCGCGGACAATATTTCGACCAATACGACCAAAACCATTAATTGCAAGTTTGATTGCCATGAAAGATAAAATCCACTCTAGTTACGTACAGAGAAAGGCAGCGTCGCCTTTTAGATGGCGGTATTGTAATCGACCTTGCCTGTGATTATAAGAGCCAAGCATTAGAAACTTTAAATTAACGTCAGAATCAACACGCAATGCGCTTTTACTTTTAGCTCGGCTAATAGGTATTTGCGGTATTTGCTATTTTAGTTTTAAATCAAACACCACGTTTATAGATGCTTTAACGCTTATTGTTGCACCTAAATATTGCTGTTGCGTAAATGGGCTCTCGTTATTTCTAGCAGCCATGCTATTTCTGTGGCTAGATAAAATAATGTGCTTAACACCGCTCGCGTCATAATCTGAGCTGCTGGAATTTGCACTAATACTATAAACGTTGCCAAGTTCAGCACCAAAAGACTGAGCGAGCTTATTTCCCTTCGCTTTTGCGTTATCGATTGCTAGTTGTGTCGCCTCTGCCTCTAACTGCTTAGCCTTGGAGGATAAACCATTAATTTTTTTGATATTGTCTATTTTTAAGCGTTGGGCAAAATCAATAAATTCATCGACTTTTTTAATATCTTTCAATGTGACTTTAACTGTTTTCAGTGCTAAATACTTATCGCCTGAAACAGTTCCAGATTCTGTACCAACCCTAGTGTATACCTTGCTTTTTAAACCCGATATATGAACATCACCTTGCCCAAAGGCGTATTTGTCTAATTCTTCGAGTAACACGCTAACCCGGCCATCAAGCTCACGTTTAGCCTCAAGTAATGTATCTTCAATGCTTTTTACTTCAAATATAATTTGAGCCATATCTGGCTCAACTAATACCTCAGCTGTGCCATGCACAGAGATATGACGATTAGCTGGCACGCCTGAATTAGCAAAAGCAATAAGAGGGAATAAGGTAATAAAAATAGCGATGATAAGTTTCATATTCGTTCCTTGAATTTTTAATTAAACATGCGTTCCCATAATTATACAAACAAGAAGAAAAGTAAACTGAATAAAACTAAGCCATTGTGCCTACTTTAAAGTTGGGTTTCGCTTCGCTCTTCAGAACCTACGTTAGATCGCCTACTTTAAGTTCTTTACCGGCGCCTATTTGGTGGCATTGGGCTAATAACAATTCGGCAGTGGCTTGTGCATCGGTAAGAGCGTGATGACAATGATAGCTTGGTAAATCGTAGCGATTACGGCATTCATTTAAGGTTAAATCATCTAATTTTATATCGCTTGCGTGTTGCAGTAAGCGCTTTTTTTCTATTTGTAAGGTATCGATGATCAGCTTAGGCCGCTGGGTGATCCCTGCATTTTTTAGTGCTAACTTTAAAAAGCCCCAGTCGAGCATGGCATTATGAAATACTAAAATGCAGTCACTAAAGTGAGCGCTTAGAGACATTAAAATACTCTGTAGGCTTTGCCCTTGTGCCACCGAGTCAGTACTAATGCCATGAAAAACAGGGCTTTGCTCTAGACTTTTAACCTCTTTATTAACGATATGCTGCGACTGACTGTTTTTAATACATTGATTATCAATCAGTACCCAAGCAACCGAGACAATTTCATGTTGTTTAGGATCAAGCCCTGTTAATTCCAAATCAATCACTAAATAACGTTGCTTTAAAGCACTTTGCGCAAGCAAATGACGACGCTTTAAGTATCGCGTAATAAGCAGCTTAACCATTATTGTTACAAACTCCCACGCGCAAATTTAAACGCCGCGCCTTGCTGCGCTTGTTTTACTAGGTAGAACGCTTCTTTAAGCTGATGACGTTCTAACGAATTGAGTTTGTCTGGGTTAATGCAATTACTAGGTAACCCTTCTTCATTTATTTGCGTGCGCAGCCGAAGCTGAGTTAAAAATCGCCAACAATCTTTTAAATTATAAATATCTTCTTTGCTTAATAGTGAATACTTTAATAAAGCATCCAACCTCTCTTGGGTGTTAGCACGGCGAATGCCTACTTTTAATGCATAAAGTCGCGCTAGATCGTTAATGATCACCACCCCGCGCTTTTTAAGATCGATGTATTTATGGTGTTGCTCTGTTTTTTCGGTTTTAAAGTTATTAAATAAACCAATCGGCGCACTATTAGCGTTAACATCGCTGGCCATTGCCGCATAAAAAAGATCGTTGCGAGAAATATGAGTTAATTCTTCACAAAACTGACTATAAAGTGTGGTGGATCCTTCAATAAAACGCAGATCAAAAAAGATTTTACAGTTTAACATTGCTTGGGGTGTGGGACTGGTGATCCACTTTAAAAACTTCGCCCGCCAATCACTAACACTCATTCGACACGCATCACTGCTAGCCATTATGTTACCGGGGCAACGACGAATGCCGCACTCAACTAAGTTTTCACATACAAATTCGCCCATCTGTTTAAAATATGCGTGCTGCTCATCATTTAAACCATCAGGTAATAACAAGCCATTATCTTGATCTGAATGCAGTGTTTGCTCTTCGCGCGCTTGAGAGCCAAAACAAATAAAACTAAAACTGGTAGGCGCGGCGCCATGGTGTTGTTGAAATAAAAAAATGAGTCGCGAGGTCAACGCATCGGTTAAACCGCTGAGTAACTTTCCGATCAGCGAAATATCATCAATATTATTTGAAAACCCTTTTAATAACTCAGGAATTTCTTTCGCGTAACGTTTTAAATCAGCCACATTATGGGCCTTGTAAATACGACCAATTAGCTGCACTGGGTCGCTTTTTTGTTGGCGTAGTAAGTCTGTACTGGTGATCATTCCTAGCGGTTTGTGGTTTTCGTCAAGCACAGGTAAATGATGAATATTATGCTTAAGCATTAAGTGCAGCGCTGAAAATACGCGGTTATTTTCAAATATAAACTTAGGCTTATTGGTCATAATACTATTGATAGCTTGCGCGGGATCTACTTCATCAGCAAGCACTCGGTTACGTAAATCCCGATCTGTAACTACTCCAACAAGATGCGAATTTTCGGTGATCATCATTGATGAAATCCCATGCTCTTGCATTTTTTTAGCACTATTACGGATGCTGGCATCGGGGGGCAGCGTAATCGCTTTGCGAGTCATGATCTCTGATATTTTACGCTCAGACCAGCTGTCGTTGTTACTTTTATAATGTGATGACAGCAATCGATTAGCATGAGCACGAACAAAGTATTGCTCGAATGCTTTATATTCTCGACGTAAGTAATCAAAATCCGTTTGCTCGAGCATATAGACAATGCCCTCTTTTTGTACTTCTAAACTGTTTTGTATTGAATCTCCCGTCAGTAACGAGGGGTAACCAAAGTAATCACCTTGAGTTAAACGCGTTACCGTATCGCCTTGAGCATCCACTAAATCGTATAACCCGGAACGAATTAAAAATAATTTAGGCTGTTCACTGTTAAGCCATTGCGTTTGGTTTTCTCGGGTCAAATAAATACTATCGAGATGGTTAACAAAATAACTGCAGGCGCTGTCCTGTAACATTGAAAATGGTGCTTGCTTGTTAATAAACTGCGCGACTTCCTGTTGCTCACTACTCATAAATCATCCTCAATAAAAAGCGACTTAACCTGAAATATGGTTATTTAATATAGCGATTATTTAATGTAGCCATTATTTAAACAAATAAAAAGCCCGACTTAAGTCGGGCTTTGATGCGTTATATCATTAGATATATGGATTAGTGAGCATGCGCTTCACTAGACCCTTTAGGATTACGAATACCTTCAACCATTTCTTGAATTTCAACTGGTGTCGGTTGAGTCATTTTCATAACACCTGCAGCTACTGCAAAGTTAATGATCATGCCTACTAAACCAATCCCTTCAGGTGAAATACCTAAGAACCAATTTTCTGGGCTATTAAGCTCTGGACTCACAAACTTGAAGTAGATGATGTATGCAGCAGTAAAGGTGATACCCGTTACCATGCCTGCAATTGCACCATGTTTATTCATAGATTTAGAGAAAATACCCATAATAATTGCAGGGAAGAAGCTCGCCGCCGCTAAGCCGAAGGCAAAGGCTACAACCGAGGCCACAAATCCTGGCGGGTTAATCCCAAAGTAGGCGGATATTACAATAGCAATCATCGCTGCCAACCTCGCTGCAAGTAACTCTTGCTTGTCGGTTATATCCGGTTTGAGTGTCCGTTTAAGTAAATCATGCGATACCGAGGTCGAAATTACCAATAGTAAGCCCGCTGTAGTAGATAGTGCCGCGGCAATACCACCAGCAGCAACGAGTGCAATAACCCAGGCTGGTAAATCTGCAATTTCAGGGTTCGCTAGTACCATAATATCGCGGTCAACGTTTACTTCGTTTGCGCTATTAGGGTCAGTGATTTTACCTGATGTGTAGAACATTTTGCCGTCACCATTTTTATCATTAAAGGTGATTAGGCCCGTACGTTCCCAGTTTTTGATCCATGCTGGCGCATCTGCATACGCTGTACCGCTTCCGTCTTTACCGTTAATTGTATCAATCATGTTTACACGGGCAAACGAAGCTACTGCGGGTGCTGTTGTGTATACAATAGCAATAAACACCAGTGTCCACGCAGCTGAAATACGCGTGTCTTTAACGCGAGGTACAGTGAAAAAGCGAACAATTACGTGTGGTAAACCGGCTGTACCCACCATAAGAGCACCTGTGATTGCAAATACATCAATCATACTCTTAGAGCCTTCAGTGTACTGACCAAACCCAAGCTCAGCACTTAAACCGTCTAGTTTATCCAATACATACATGCCTGACCCATCACTTAGCGTGGCACCAAACCCTGTTTGTGGGAAGAAATGACCGGTTGCCATCATAGAGATGAAAATAGCCGGTACTAAATAAGCAAATACTAGTACACAGTACTGCGCAACTTGCGTGTAAGTAATACCTTTCATACCGCCAAGTACGGCATAAAAGAAAACAATAATCATGCCGATGTAAACGCCGGTTTCAATTTCAACTTCTAAGAAACGCGAGAACACCACACCAACACCACGCATTTGACCCGCAATGTAAGTAAAACAAATAAAGATGGCACATAAAATAGCCACTAAACGCGCAGTACGTGAGTAGTAACGGTCACCGATAAAGTCTGGCACGGTAAACTTGCCGAATTTACGTAAGTAAGGCGCTAAACACATAGCCAGTAGTACATAACCACCGGTCCACCCCATTAAGTAAACACTTCCGTCGTAACCCGCAAACGAGATGATACCCGCCATTGAAATAAATGACGCAGCACTCATCCAATCCGCAGCAGTTGCCATACCATTAGCAAGTGGAGGTACACCACCACCAGCAACGTAGAATTCATTTGTTGACCCAGCACGAGCCCAAATTGCAATACCGATATAAAGCGCAAAGCTTAAACCGACGATTATAAATGTGAGTATTTGAACATCCATTGATTAGCTCCTATTCGTCTACGCCATATTTTTTATCTAACGTATTCATTTTGAAAACGTACACAAAAATCAAAGCCACAAAGGTATAAATCGCGCCTTGCTGGGCGAACCAGAAGCCAAGTTTAAACCCAAAAAAACGTACTTCGTTAAGTACATCAACCAGTAATATGCCAAAGCCGAAAGAGACTACAAACCATACTGCTAATAATTTAAACAGTAATGAAATGTTTTCTGCCCAATAAGCTTTTGCTTGTTCTTCATTTTTAAAAGCCATTTTTATTTTCCCCTTTAAACATCACAAGATTGTGATGGGTGGTTTTTTATATTCGTTAACCAATTTAGCAATGCAATTCAAATATTGAATTGCGACAATAGTCGTAACAACATATTAACGTTTTCGTAAACTGCTAGCGATTGATTAATAAACAAACCATGAACTACTTTAGTTTCAGTAGCTTAATGAATTTTAATAACTGAGGTTTTTAGCCGAATTTAAACAAACCGTGGGAATAAGACATTAGTCTAACTAAATAGACAAATAAAAATTAAAGCATATAAATCAGTATGTTATTTTATTTATAGATAATATAAATAAAATGTATACCCCCTACTTTATCCACAACTAGGTATTGTAAATAAGCAAACTACTTCAAACTCCAACTGACGCTCGCATCTTGAGATAGTTTGGGTATAGTTATGGCAAATTATAAAAATATTCTATGAGGTTAAATAAACATGACGGCTGTACTACTGATCGTTGCCTTTGGCTACATAGGTCTGCTGTTTTGGCTGGCAAATTGGGGCGATAAGACCACGCCACTGGCCAAGCGTATTAGTCATCACCCATTTGTGTATTCATTTGCATTGGGGATTTATTGTACTTCGTGGACTTACTATGGTTCGGTAGGCACCGCAGCTACCAGTAGTTGGAGCTTTTTGCCTATTTTATTAGGGCCCGCTTTACTGTTTTTTTTCGGCCAAGGCTTTTTACGTAAACTGGTATTGGTGAGTAAAAAACAAAATATTACCACCATTGCCGACTTTATCTCAGCACGTTACGGCAAACGCCAAACCACCGCCATCATGGTGACCATTATCGCCTTATTGGCCACTATTCCTTATATTGCTCTGCAATTAAAAGCGCTCAGTTCTAGCTTTTTACTTTTGCAAAGCAGTAATCAGATATCTGGGGACATTTTGGCGTTATCGGCCACGTTAATGATGGCGCTATTTGCTATATTTTTTGGCACGCGTAAAGTTGATGTAACCGAGTATCGCTCAGGTTTAATGCTCGCAGTGGCGTTTGAATCGCTAATAAAGTTGTTTGCTCTAGCCGCTGTAGCAGGGCTTGCAATATATAGCTTATTTAATTTACCTGCAGAGAGTTCTAGCCAAGTTGCCGAGTCCATTTGGCTGCATTGGGCACAGTTTGACTTTTTTAGCTTTAACTTTGTAGGTCAGTCGCTGATGGCGGCAGCGGCTATTATTTGTTTGCCACGGCAATTTCATGTAACCGTGGTTGATAACCAAGATAAGCGCCATTTATTCACTGCTCGCTGGGCTTTTCCATTGTACTTGTTATTGACCGCAGCAATGATTTTACCTATTGCCACCGCTGCTATTCATCCAGAAATTGGCCGCAGCTTATCACCAGACAGCTTTGTACTGGCACTGCCTATGCTGCACGATAACGCTTTTTTAACCACCTTTGTATTTATAGGTGGGCTTTCAGCTGCCACGGCCATGATTGTTGTAGCCACGCTTACGCTAAGTACCATGATCTCCAACGATGTGGTGCTGCCCTTAATGTTACGCCGTAAATTTAAACGTAATTTAATCACTAGCAGCTACAAATCTCGTATTTTGTTGGTGCGTCGATTTACCATTGCCGGGGTGCTTATTTTAGCCTACTTCTATCAGCAATGGTTTGGTAATGGCAGCGCGCTGGCCAGTATGGGATTAGTGGCTTTCTCACTGGTGTCGCAGTTATTACCTGCTATTGTAGGTGGTTTATATTGGCGAAAAGGCCATGCTTATGGTGTTTATGCCGGGCTACTCGCTGGGGTCATTTGTTGGGTACTGTTTTTAATGCTGCCTATTTTAGAAGCCCCTAACCCACTAGACAGTGAGCTACAACAAACACTTATAACTCGAGGCACCTTAATCGCGTTGTTTGCTAATATTGGCTGTTACATTAGCTTTTCCTTGGGAGCTGAAGAGCGCTTAATTGATAAAATTCAAGCGGCGGCATTTGTTAATCCTAAAGATCAGGCCATTTTATCTCGTCGCTTAAATAAAAACGTAAAAGCCACGGTGTATGACTTTAAAATTTTACTGCAAACCTTTTTAGGTATTCAACGTAGCCAACAAATTTTATCGCATTACGCACTCCATCATGATTTAAACGACAACAACGCACACCCTCGCGCTGACTTTATTGCCTACTGCGAACGCGCACTGACAGGCGTATTAGGTGCCTCTTCTGCGCAAGCACTTATTCACACCGTATCGTCTGGCAAACGAATGGCGTTTGAAGAAGTAGTAAACTTTTTTGATGAAACCACACAAGCACTGCAGTTTAATCAGAACTTACTATTTACCTCACTAGAAAACTTAAGCCACGGACTCTCTGTGGTAGATAAAGATCTTAACCTCGTTGCTTGGAATAAGCGCTACAGCGAAATGTTTAACTACCCTGAAGGCTTTTTACAAGTTGGCCAGCCTATTGAAGAAATAATACGGTATAACGCAGAGCGCGGTGAATGCGGCCCAGGTGAAATTGACCGCCATGTTGATAAACGGGTTCAGCATTTAAAAAATGGCAGTTCACATCATTTTATTCGCCATCGTCGAAATGGCCAAGTGTACGAAATGATAGGTAACCCACTGCCTGACGGGGGGTTTGTAACGAGTTTTTCTGATATTACTAATCATATTAGTACGCAAAATGCGCTCGAAGAAATTAATATGGACTTAGAAAACCGTATTGAAGCGCGCACCCAAGAAGTACAAACCATTAATAGTAGCCTGCAAGCACAAATCGATAGCCGCGTACAAACAGAGCAAGCACTCACTTTAGCTAAACGTGAAGCTGAGCAAGCAAATGATAGTAAAACTCGCTTTTTAGCACTCGCCAGCCATGATATTTTACAGCCACTCAATGCGGCACGTTTATACCTTGCCGCCATTGATGAAACCCAGTTAGATAGCACCAATAAAAATAATTTTAATAAGTTAGGTGATAGCCTAGATTCCACCGTGCATTTAATGTCGGCTTTATTAGAAATTGCCAAGCTAGAGCAAGGGGCAATGACCCCAAATCCCCGTCACTTTTGCATTGATGATATTTTAGACCCTCTTAAAAGCGAATATGCGATTTTATCGAGCGATAAAGGACTTTCATTTAAAGTACGTTCAAATCAACAAATAGTACACAGCGATATTACTTACTTGCGTCGAATACTACAAAACTTGCTGTCAAATGCGATTAAATACACCGAAGATGGCCGTGTGTTAATTGCCTGCAGAAACAGAAAACACAGTTTACGGATTGAAGTATGGGATACCGGCCCAGGTATTAGCGATATTGAACAAGCAAAAATATTTAACGACTTTTACCGAATTGAAGCGGGCGACAATAAAGGCGTTGGCTTAGGTCTAGGGGTCGTTAAACGTATGGCTGATTTATTGAGCCTGCCGATTGATGTGGTTTCATTACCCAATAAAGGCAGCCGATTTAGTATTGAAGTGCCTTATGGTGATGCGCAATTAGTACAGCAAAAACAAACCAGTCAAAATATAGTCGACAACCGCGCCGCGATAAATATTATTGCCGTTGACGACGACCCTGAAAACCTTGCAGCCATGGCCAGCTTATTGAAACGCTGGCAAGCAAATTACACCCTATTCGATAAAGTAGAAGCGGTGTTAACTTATGCAAAAGAACAGGGGGCACCTGATGTTATTTTAATGGACTATCAATTAGGTAATGATTGGGATGGCATTACGTTAATTAAAGCGCTACGCGAGATTTGGCAAAGCGATATTCCGGCTATTTTAATTACCGCAGTGCGTGACACTGAGCTAAAACAAACCACCAAAGCTGAAAATATTCATTATCTGAGTAAACCAGTAAAACCAGGTAAACTTAAAGCACTGCTGAATCACAGTACTTAACGTTCAATAAACGTGTTAGCCCAGTAAATACTGGGCTAACACCTAACTATAATTGCGCTTTCTGAGTTTTTGGAACAACCAACTAAGCCCTACCAGCGACAGCCCTAAACCAATGAAGGATAATGCTTTTAAAAGCCCCGTTAAGTTTGCCATATCAATTAAAAACACCTTAACAATTACAGCGCCAAGAATACCTAAACCAACATTTTGCAGTAACCGTTGCTGCTTTAAATGCCCGGCTATCACGACCAGTGCACCCAGTAACAACCAAATGACCGAATAGCTATATAGTTCAGCGTCACTGGTTGCTTTATCAAGGTAAATGAAGCCGCCTTGCCAATATTGGCGGATCAAGGTGTTGATAGCTAATACCGCTAATAAACCAGACACACCGAGTGTAATTTGACTCAATTTAGCATTTAACGATTTAACTAAACTCGCTAACCATAACGCCAGTAGGCTCGGTACCAACCAAATTAAAATCACCCAGTTAAATATTGGCGTTTCACCAACATAAAGACGCATTAATAACGGATTATCACCCAACGTTGTTTTAATTAACAATAAGCCAGCTAATGCAGATAATATAAGACCTGCTGTACGGTATAACTGACCTAATTGCCCAGCACTTTGCGCACGGTATAAATAAACGCAGCCTAAGCCAAGTAAGTTACAGCTAAGTAATACTTGCTCATAAAAACTTAAAGAAAAAAGTTGTGGGTAATGCCCTACCAGTTGATAACTGGTTTCGGTTGTCACAAATAACGCTAAGCAATGCAGTGCTGCTCCTTCGAGCCATATTTTTAGTTGTGAAGCATTAAAACATTTAGCCGCTGTAAAAAATAACCCAATACAAAGCGGGTAAACAACTAAGCTCCAATGCAAATCAAATAGTGTTAGCTCTTCATAACTAGGCGTCCAAGGTGATAGGGTTAGACGTAAAAGTAATGCCGCCACCAGCGCCTTTATTGGCCAGTGTGGCATTGCCACATTGTATTTTTTTATTAATAAGCTCAACAGTAATACTTGAACAGCCAGAGCAATGGTAAGGCCGCTATCGCTGAGTAACATAGTAATTGCTAAGGTAATATTGGCGTTTGCCCCTACCCAATAACTAAAGCGCTGCCATAAGGTTGTTTGATGCTGAGTAAATTTTATTAACACCGCACTCATTAAACATAGCAACACCGCCCAAAGTGGGTAAGCGGTTGCTAAAGCCGTGTTTGGGATCATCGCATACAAGGCGCCAACTAATGCAAACATGCTTAATGAAGCAAGCAAATGAAAGGTTAATCTTTTTGGGTATATATTGCCAAAATAAAGTCCATAGCCACTCAAGCCCAGAGCAAGTAATAAGCCTAATCCGTATTCATTTTTAAAAATAAATAACGCATCATCAAAGGTATAAGTTTGTTCAGCACTGATCACTAATAACAGCGCAATCACTAAAGAGACCCCTTGCCATGCATCCCAACGACTATTTTTTAGCACTAAAAATAGGAGTAAAACGATGCTTAATAACGCCACTATTTGCCATTGTATATTAAACACACTCAACAGCATGGCAACCATTAAAGGCGCAATAAAGGCCAGTAACAAACCATGATCTGGAAATAAATTAACTAACCGTTTAAAGCTGTGCGGGCGTACTTCAAGGGTTTTAAAGGTTAACCCTAAGCGTGCAATAGCGATTAATCCTAAAATACTTAACAACGCAAAAGCGCCTATTAACCACACTGTGTCGTAGGTAAATAAAGTGAGTCCAACCAAATACCAACTAATATGCCCTACCCATAGTAAATACCACAGCCAAACACGCTTTACTTTTTGTGCCACTACTGTCGCAGCAACACTCACAAGGGCAACATAAATAAGCAAAGAAAATAACTGCCCACTGCCCGTATTTACCCAAATAGGGACACTGTATGCGCCTATAATGCCTATTACTGCAAGTAAAGGGCCTAGCTTTATTGCCATTGCACTAGCACACAGAGCAATAACTGCTAAGCCAATAAACGCCCACTCAGCACTGAGCATGCTAAAGCTGTTATAAGCTAAAAACATTAAGGCAAAACAGGTTATAAAGCCGCCACTAGCCAAGGCTGCAGGAATATAATTATTAAAGCCTTCAAAAACGATTCGTTTATAATGTAAATAGGTCGCCGCTGCGATTAAGCCAACACCAAATAACCCACCAGCACTGAGCCTCATTGCTGGTGAAAGTAGCCCCGCCTCTAAACTGTATTTTGCTAAAAATACGCCACCTAAAGCCAAAGCAATAGCACCAATCCAGGTCATCCAATTTTGCTCGAAGCCTGCACGTAACTGCTTAAAGAGCAGTTCAATACTCGATGGTTTTTTAGCTATCGTTTTACGAACTGATGTAGGTTTAATGCTCACTGGTTTATAAACAGCGGCTGGAATATCTGAGCGGTGTAGAGATTTTGCATTATCTATTTGAGGATCGGCGGGAGATTTTTCATTTATTGCTGCATTTGCATTTAACTCAAACTGAAATAGTTTTAGTTTTAATGCTGCAACCTCTTGTTTTAGGGAGTTCAATTGCACTAAGGCTACTAACCCACATATGGCCCCTGCAACAATCGCAATAGATATAATAATTGCTAATCCGATTAACTCATCCATACAATTCCTTTTTATCTCGTAACAAGAGTTCCCAAAAATAGCACAAGCGAAGTCTATTTCATAAAATTACTATGTTTAAGCAACCTCAAGGCGATCACGGCCTGCTTTTTTAGCACGGTATAATGCTTGATCAGCACGTTTCATCACATTATCAAAGCTCTGCTCACTGCTACGATGTGCAATACCAATGCTAACCGTTAAAGAGCGCTGGTTTTGCACTGTAATAGTGCGAGCAGTTTCTAGGATAGTCTGCGCAAAGTTAAGTACTTCATCAAGCTCATAACTAGGCAGATAAGCGGCGAATTCCTCTCCCCCTATGCGAGCAAATGTATTTTCATTCTTAAATAGCGCATTCACTTTGCTAGCAAATTCTTTCAGCACCTGATCGCCCACATCATGACCAAAGTCATCATTAATACGTTTGAAGTGATCAATATCTATGATTAAAACAGTATAGGGATTATTAACAATCCCCTTCACATGCTGATAAAAGCAGCGTCGGTTATACACTTTAGTTAAATCATCTATAATAAATTCTTGCGCCAAGCGGGTGTGCATTCTCTGCATGAAATGCATGGTTTTAAATAAACCATAAGCAGTAACTAACATGCCGAGTGTTCTACATAAATCTTCGATGTAGTTACTCACCCAAAAAGGCTGACGTGTCACTTCATCAAGTACATCGGCAGTAGAGCCTACAATCCATAGCATCAAACCGATACTGACATATACATAGGCTTTTTTGGCTAACTGTGAACATTGCACCACAAAGAAAATAGTGAAAATAACCACCAAATTAATAAAGTCAGTGGTAAAGCCATAGAGATTTTGTGTTATGTCTATTGGAGGGAAGCGCATTAACGAAAAAATTGAAAAGCCAATAATAAATGCCAGCGTAGCTAAAATTAACAGCTTGTTTAATCTGGTAATTTTTACAAAACGGCTGAGCTTAAGGCTCACTTTTTCCGGATTCATCATAGGCTATATTAAAATTTATTATTGTTATTAAAACTATACCATAAACTAAAACTGATTAATTTTAAATTAATGTGCTTATAATCCAACCAATCGCAACTAAAATAGTTAGTCCAATCATGGCCTTAGTTTTGTGCTTGCTGATAATACGTTCAGCTTGATTACCCGCATAATACACCACTATTGCTAAACCAAAATAACGTATAGAGCGAGCAATCGCGCTTGCTAATAAAAACAGCGCCAGCGAATACTTAGTCGCGCCAGCGGCCAACATCGCAATTTGAAACGGAATAGGCACGATACCTAGGCTTAATACAAACCAAAACCCTTGTGACTGCATTTTCTGTTTTACGTTTTCAAACTGCTCAGGGCTTGAGAATGTATTGATAACCCAATCGCCAATCACATCAAATAAGTAATAACCTAAAGCGTAGCCAAATAGCGCCCCCACAATACAGCCTAGTGTTGCCATAAGAGCAATTTGCCACAGTTTTTCGCGCCTTGCCTGCATTAAGGGCACCAAAACAGCTTCGAGTGGAATGGGCACTATGGTGGATTCTAAAAATGAGGCAATAGTAATTCCACCGAGCATATTTTTAGACTCAATAAATTGACGTGTTTTTTGCTTGAGCTTTTTTTGTACTGCCATAAACGTCCTGTTAGCAATGAGGTAAGTGATTAAATCATCTCATAATAAGGTTAATGCTACCTGAAGAAATACAACCAACATAGTAATCAGCAAAAGACTGCTTTATTATCTTTATATACCATTATACTTTTAAAATTTTCACAATATGCAAACTGCTCGCTACATTCCTTTTAGAAAACACGACATCATTACAATGTGCGCCAAAGAGCTTACCAAAGACCAACAAACTTCTTTTAAGCAGCTTTGTGAACTTTTAGCCAGCTTAATTCACTTTCAGTACCACGGCACACTTGAGTCATTAAAAAACAATTACGCGCCTTTTGATCCAAATAGCGATACCCGTTTAATAAACAGTGTGACTGATGAGCAAAAAGCCCAGTGCCAACGCGATTTTGCTAGAGATTTTGCCAATGTATTAAACGCGGCTAATTTTGAAGTGATCACCCATCAAGACTTACAAGATGCACTCAACGAAGAATCACTTTTTAAAGTACGCCTTGAGGTGGAGTTTGAGGATTTTGAAGAAGTGGTTTTTTATCGCCGAGGCGAATCACAGCTGAGCGAAACCATAACCAGTTTTTGGGGATTACGTAAAAAGCCACTGCATTTTACTAATTACGATCGTGTGGCGGTATTTATTCGCTTTAAAGATAAAGCCTATTTTGAATCAAAAAATAAACTACCTATGGGGTTTGAGCCCAGTTCAACCATAGTAAAACTATTTCAAAATGTGCCAAAAGCCGATCTGGAAATGCTATTTCCTAATAGCGAAGTACGAATGCGCCCTATCGATAAAATTATTATTGGCTCGTCAGCTTTAGTGGGGGGTGCCGTAGTGCTTATAACAAAATTAGGTGCATCGCTTGTTTTATTATTTGCGCTATTTGCATTTTGGGGAGGCTTTAGAGATGAAGCCGTAGAAATGACCCAACAGCATTTTATTACCTTTGCTATTGGTATGGGGGTATTTGGCAGCTTTATTTTTAAAGAGTGGAGTAAATTTAAAAACCGCAAAATTAAATTTATGAAAGCGCTGAGCGATAATCTGTACTTTAAAAACCTAGATAACAACGCCGGTGTATTCCACACTCTCATTGATGCTGCCGAAGAAGAAGACATTAAAGAAGCCCTGCTTGCGTATACGTTTTTACTAAAATCTAAAAATGGCTTAAGCACACAAGCGCTTGATGAGCAAATAGAGACGTGGTTTAAAACTAAGTATCAATGCGAGTTAGATTTTGAAATTAGCGACGCGCTTGAAAAGCTTAAACGTATGCATTTAGTAACTTGCACAAACACCCTATATAACGCAGTAAATCTAGAGCACGCAAAAGTCATATTAGATGAGCGCTGGGATAACCTGTTTCAATATAACTAAGCAACTAGTTACACAACAAAAAAGCAGCTGAAACTTCAGCTGCTTTTTTCATTATTACCTAATTGGTAATTAAGCTGTTTGCTGCTTTTTAAATTTTGCATGCACTAATTTATAAAGTGCGGGCAAAATTAACAACGTGAGCAAAGTGGATGATATAATTCCACCTACTACCACGGTTGCCAAAGGCCGTTGTATTTCAGCGCCGGTACCGGTATTTAGCGCCATAGGTATAAAGCCTAAACTAGCCACAAGCGCGGTCATTAGCACTGGGCGTAATCGCTGCAATGCCCCGCTATGTATTGCATAATATAAGCTTACCCCCTCTTTTCGTAACTGCTTAATGAACGACAACATCACTACACCGTTTAATACCGCAACACCACTTAGAGCAATAAACCCCACACCCGCTGAAATAGAAAGCGGCATATCTCGTAGCAATAATGCCAACACCCCACCGGTTAGTGCCAGTGGTACACCACTGAATATAATCAGTGAATCACGCAGCGATCCAAAAGCACTATAAAGTAAGCCAAAAATAAGCAATAAAGTCACAGGCACTACCAACGACAACCGTTTACTCGCAGATTGTAATTGCTCAAACGTACCGCCGTATTCAAGCCAATAACCGCTGGGTAGGTTAAGTTGTGCGTTCATAGTCGCTTGGGCATCTCTTACAAAGCTGGCTAAATCGCGTCCTGTTACATTAGCTGTTACTACCACATTGCGCTTGCCGCTTTCGCGATTTATTTGATTAGGGCCTTTTTCAATACTGATTGTAGCCACTTCTCCAAGCGGTACAAATGCAAGTTCAGGGTTACTACTTTGAGGTAACGCAATAGGTAAACGCGCAAGCGCAGAGACATCTTCAGACCAACGCTTATCTAAGCGCACCAATAACGAAAAGCGCTTATCACCCTCATAAATTAGCCCTGTTTGCACCCCACCAACAGCAGCGGCAAGAGTTTGTTGAATGTCGTTTACGGTTAATCCTAATAGCGCCATATGATCTCGCATTGGGGTAACAGAAAGTGTAGGCAAGCCCTCCATTTGCTCTAAACGAACATCGGTAGCACCGGTAATATTTCGCATTAAGCTTGTGGCTTTTTCGCCAAATTGCTTAAGTATGGCTAAATCATCACCGTAAATACGCAGCGCTACATCGGCACGCACACCGGCAATTAACTCGTTAAAGCGCATTTCTATAGGCTGGGTAAATTCATAGTTATTACCCGGTACCTCATTCACACGATGACGAATGCGCTGCACTAACGCGTCTTTACTTAGTGATGGATCAGGCCATTGCGCACGCGGCTTTAACATTAAAAAAGTGTCGGCAACATTAGGCGGCATAGGATCGCTGGCTACATCCGCGGTGCCAATCTTTGAAAATACGTTCGCAATTTCAGGTTGCGCTAATAAAGCCTGCTCCAACTGCTTTTGCATTTGCACCGATTGTTCAATACCGGTGCCAGTAATACGCAGCGCATGCATTGCAATATCACCTTCATCAAGCTGAGGTAAAAATTCGGCGCCCATATTTTTAACTTTAAAGCCAAGTACCAGCACTAAAACAGTGGCAATGCTTATCATAAGCCACGGTAATTTAAGCGATAAATTAAGCAGTGGCTTGTAGATTTTTTTAACGCCACGCATTACTGCGTTTTCGCTTTCATCTACTTTACCACGCACAAATACGGCAATAGCCGCCGGCACAAAGGTAACAGCAAAAATAAGTGCACCTATTAACGCGGCAACAACGGTAAACGCCATGGGCTGAAACATTTTGCCCTCAACACCACTGAGCGCAAAAAGCGGTAAATACACCAACATAATAATTAAAATACCAAATACCGCGGGGCTAAACACTTCTTTGGTGGCTGAAGTGACAACCTCTAAACGCTCACTGAGCGTAAGTAAGCGACCATGTTTATGTTGAGCCATCCCTAATTGACGAAGGCAGTTTTCAACCACAATCACCGCGCCATCAACAATTAATCCAAAATCGATTGCACCTAAGCTCATTAAGTTACCCGAGACTCGATTGCCCACCATGCCTGTAATAGCAAATAGCATACTCAGCGGAATAACCATGGCGGTAATAAGCGCACCAGTGATATTCCCAAGCAATAACAATAAAATGACGATGACCAATACCGCCCCTTCAAACAGGTTTTTTTGTACTGTGGCGATGGTTTTATCAACCAGATTGGTGCGGTCATAAACAGGCTCAATGATAACCCCTGCAGGTAAACTTTTTTGTACTTGTATAAGCTTATCAGCCATGGCTTTAGCAACCACACGGCTATTTTCACCAATTAGCATCATCGCCGTGCCTAATACGGTTTCCTCGCCATTATAAGTAGCCGCGCCAGTTCTTAGTTCTTTTCCTAAGTATACATTTGCCACGTCCTTAATTCGCACAGGAGCATCATCACGCTTAGCAATAACGGTGTTTGCTATATCCGCTAATGTTTTTAATTGCCCAGGCGAGCGCACTAAATATTGGCCGTCAAAGCGCTCTATATAACCGGCTCCGCGATTGCTGTTATTAAGCTCAAGTGCACTAATAACATCCTTGATTGTTAGCTTATAAGCGATGAGCTTTTCTGGCATGGGCGCAACTTGGTACTGGCGCTCAAAGCCACCTTGGCTATTTATTTCGGTTACGCCTTTTACTTTTAAAAGCTGCGGACGAATAACCCAGTCTTGTAAAGTACGTAAATCTTCGGCGCTGTAAGGCATACCATCACTTTTTAACGCATCGGGTTTTGCATGCACGCTATAGGTAAATATTTCACCTAAACCACTGGCAATAGGTCCAAGGTTTGGCTCAACATTATTAGGTAAATCGGCGCGAATACTTTGAATACGCTCTCCAATTTGTTGACGCGCCCAATAAATATCGGTGCCTTCATCAAAAATAATGGTTACTTGAGAAAGCCCATAGCGAGAAAGCGAACGGGTATAGTCAAGCTTAGGAATACCCGCCATCGCTGTTTCGACTAAGTAAGTGATACGCTGCTCAACTTCAAGCGGCGTAAAACCAGGCGCTTTAGAGTTAATTTGCACTTGTACATTGGTAATATCGGGTACAGCATCTACCGCTAAGTTTTGGATGTTATACACACCAAACCCAGCAAATAAAAATGTTAGTGCCAGTACCATCATGCGGCGTTTAACCGCAAAAGAAACAATCCAGTTAATCATGGTACCTCCTAGTGTGCGTGACTTGCGCCGCTTTTTAAAATGTCGGCTTTGATCACATAGCTATTGGTTGTGACGTACTCGCTACCTGGGCTTAAACCCGCGATCACTTCAACCCACTCGCTACTTTTTGCGCCTAAAGTAACAGGGCGTACTTCAAATACACTATTTTTACGCACAAACACACTCGTCATACCATTAAACTCTTGAATAGCCTCAGGCTTTACACGCACGCGGGCATTAACTTTATCGATACTGACATCACTATTAACATGCATACCTGGACGCCAATGACCATCTGGGTTATTAAGCTCAATACGGGCACGTGCAATGTGCCCGCCAGTCATCATAGGTGCTATAAAAAACACCTTACCTTGGGCATTTAAATGATGATGTAAATCGTAAACGATAGCGCTTTGACCAATGGCTAGGTTTTCAATATTTTCAGGAAAGGCTGAGAGCTCAACCCATACTTTATCAAGGTTCACGACTTGCATTAGCGCACGAGCACTTGCCAGTTCGCCACGCTTTAAATATTGTTCGGTTACCACACCGCTAATAGGGCTTTTAATGCTGTAGTTTTGCAAAGTTTCGCGATTGGTGACGCTGGCCAGTACCTCACCTTTTTGAACGTTTTGACCAATACTGACAAAAATATCGCTGATCAATCCGGTATATGGCGCCATAACTTCTACTGTGCCATGCTGTGTCGGTGCAATAACACCAAACAGCGTGTCGGAAATATCAACCTCGCCACTTTGTGCTATCTCTGTTTTAATGCCCGCACCTTTAATTGCTCGCTCGCTAAGCACAGTGCGGCCTTCGTGCTGAGAGTACTCAAAGCTAACGCGCTCACCTTTATAATTGGCAGTAATCAAAAGCTCAAATGAATGTGGCTCATTTATCGATTGCGTGCTAACAAGGTAGCCATTCTCACGGGTAAATTGTATTTTTTGTGGCGCTTCTACTAAGCGTTTTAAGTTCATTTCTATACTTAAATCGTTTATATCTACCGGCTGTTTTTGCTCATAACCATATACGCGCAGCTCAACTTTACCTGCCAATTCTTGCAGCTTTAACTCAAGAGTGAGCTTTTCGTTGGTTAATAAAAAGCCGCCGTGTGGACCTTGTTTTTGGGTTTGCTCTGTTTGGTCATGTTCTGCTGAGGCAAATACATGTGTGCTTGTTAAGCTAGCTACAAACGAGAGAAATACTAATAATGCGATAAAAGTGTTGTTCATGATTGAAAAGTCTCAGTTAAAGATTGGCCAGTTAAACGCTCAAGTGCGAGATGGGTCTGATATAACGCTGCATATGTGTTAATCAACGCGCCTTTAGAGTCAAAAAGAGCTTGTTGAGCATCGAGCAATTGCAACACCGAAATTTGTCCGCGTTGATAGCTTTTTAAACTTTGCTCAATGAGTGTTTGGGCTTGGGGAATAACTTGCCCAGATAACAACTGTGCCTGTAATGTCTTACCTTGGTAATAGGCATACAAAGTACGAACTTGCTGACGTAATTGAACCCGTAACAGTCCTTGCTGCTCACGTAACAATGCTAACTGACTGTTAGCTGCTTCAATATTACCGCTATTTGAGTTACTCAATTGCAACGGCATTGAAAACGAAAACAGCAATGAACTGGTATCGTTTTGCTGGTTGTAACGCAGGCCTGCACCTACATTAATGTCACTTTGCCCATTGGCTTTTTGCAGCGTTAAGTTGGCCGCTTGCTGTAAGTATTGCTGCTGTAACATAGCAAAATCAGGCGCTTGGTTAACCGCATCAAGTAACCCTTGCTCAGATTTAAGCGGCATTAATGTATTAATATTCCCAGCTAAATCCGTGTAATCATGTTGCTTATTCCATAGCTCATTGAGCGATAAACGTGCTCGCTCAAATTCGCTATTTAGCTTCGCTTTATCAAGCTCAACTTGGCTAAGCGCATAACGCATACGGGTTACATCCGCTTGCGATACAGCGCCGGCATCAGCTCGTTGCGTTATTGCTTTAAGTGCTTGGCTTACAACCTGATGTCGTTCGCTATTGAGAGAAAGTAAAGTTTGAAATTTAAGCGCCTCGTAATACCGCTCACCAGTGGTTGCCAATAAGGCTAAACGAGTATTTTGATATTGTATTGCTTGGGCTTTAATGTTTGCCGTAGCGTAATTTATACGGCTTTGGCGTTTATCTCCAAGCTCTATAAGCTGGCTAAATGCCAAGGTTATTTCAGCGTCTTGCACACCACGTGCATCGTTTGTCCCCAGCAGATTTTCAGCTTCTATATTTAAGATAGGGTTAGGCGAAAGTGCAGCTTGAGATTTAAGCGCGCTGAGTATTTTTTGATGATAAGGGTAGCGTTTTAATAGCGGATTTTGTTGCTCGGTATTTATCAACGCTTGTTTTAGAGTTAGTGTTTTAACATTTGCAAACGCACTAAAAGCAGGCAGCGTGCACAGCATCACCACCAACATAATTGATTTTTTATTCATATAGCTTGTCCGTTTTTAATAAACAGAGTTCACTTGCAAACCATTCACAACCTACGCAAAAGATAGCGACAGTGTAAATTGCTCAGCAATCTAAACATGCCTATAACGGCCCATAAAACACTTATGTGTAGGCAGCTAAAAGCACAGTAATTAATTGAAATTAAATTAAGAACTAGCTAAATGAATTCGGTGGCGGTACGTCTGGTGGATAATGTAAGCCGTGATAGCATGTCGCTAAAGTTGGTTTACTTTTCTCGGGAGTTATTGAGTGATTTGAGTTGTGGCTATAACCACTGTGGCAATGCTGGTGAGCATGTATTTCTGCTGTTGGGGCGCTGTCGTTATCATCAGCAGTTTAGCTACTTTGCGAAAATGAGCTATTTACGTGATCAACGTCTTCTTGTAAATGGTACGCGGCGCCATCACAGCTTATAAAGCTATGCACAAGCACAAGTAACATTACAATTAAAAAACGATTTGAACGCACAGTTAAACGAATTCCTTATTGAAATACACGATTAGTTAAGCTCATTACTTATCTAATTCAGCACTGTACCTGAAAATACCTAAAAAAGTAATGCAGCAAAATAAAATTTTATTTCATTCAATCTTATTTTGCTGCAAAAAGCCGCTAACCAATCTTAGCGGTCAATATTAACCGTTATTAAGCAACCGCTTGCTCTAAAATTTCACGGCTTTCTTTTAACGTAATAGCTTGGTTTTCACCAAGGGCAACCATGCCATGCGCTTCTAGTTTGCCAATAATATTATCAATGGCAGCCGCTTTATCATCGCCATGCTCAGTAAGCTCAGTGGCTACATCAAGACTGTGGTAAAACGCTTCAATTGCTTGAATTGTTTGCTCTGCTAAATCATCTGTTTGTGCAAGACCAAATACGTTTTTACCCATTTGTTCTAGTTTTGCTTTTTTAACTGTAAATTGGTTGCGCAGTAAAGAAGGCTGAACAATAGCCAGTGAACGTGCATGATCAACGCCGTAAGCAGCTGTAAGCTCATGGCCAATCATGTGGGTTGCCCAATCTTGTGATACGCCAGAACCAATTAAGCCGTTAAGTGCTTGGTTTGCAGCCCACATAAGGTTTGCACGCCATGCATCGTCTTGGTTTTCAAAGTTATCACCCAATGTTTTAAGCGCTTTTAACAATGCCTCTGCGTAACCTTCTTGAACAAGTGCACCTTCTGGGAATGTTAGGTACTGCTCACAGGTATGTACCCATGCATCTACTAAACCATTAACAAGCTGGCGCTGCGGTAATGTTTTCATTACATCAGGGTCCATAATGGCAAATTTTGGTAATACTTCTGGAGATGCAAACGGTAGTTTTTGCTTCGTAGCTTCTTTGCTTACTACTGAATTTTGATTAGATTCAGAACCCGTTGCTGGTAGCGTTAATACGGCACCTATAGGTAATGCGCTGGTAATTGTGTGCTTACCTGTAGGAATATCCCAACCTTCGCCATCATATACAGCAGATGCTGCAATGTATTTAACGCCGTCTATTACAGAGCCGCCGCCTACACCTAATACGAAATCGATATCTTGTTCTTTACAAATTTTTACTGCTTGGTCTAGTACTTCAATTGTTGGGTTAGCACCTACGCCCGAAAACTCTACCCAATCAAAACCTTCAAGTGCTGCTGCAACTTGGTCGTACACACCGTTCTTTTTAATAGAACCGCCACCGTACACAACTAATACTTTTTGATCTTTTGCGATCAAATCAGTAAGTGCGGCAATTTGTTGCTGACCAAATTGAATTAAAGTGGGATTTACGTAGCTAAATTTCATTATTTTGCTCCTAAAGGGGACGGTTAATTACTAAGCACCTTATCAATTCTTAAATAAAGTGTTGATAAATGCATAATAATGGCATAGTACATATATAAAAAGCCTAATAACTGCCAAAAGCTTGCCTAAAACTATCAGCGTTGTTATTTTACGCCAAATACCGTTAATTTAAGCCGCCCTTATGACGACCATCGCCACTTTGTTACAACAATACGCAGAGCATAATAAGTTGCTCAGCTTTGAAGGTACCATGGAAACAATTATTCCAGGGGTGTACTTTCATCGCGCGACAAAAAGCTCAGCGCGTCAGCCGCTTATTTATAATTCAGGTATTATTATCGTTGGCCAAGGACATAAAATTATTCACTTCCCTGAGCATCAAATTCAGTATGGTGCAGGCGATTATTTAGTACTAGGAGTGCCAGTACCACTAGAATGTGAAGCGTTTACTGATAATGATTTGCCGGTAATGGGTATTGCAGTTGATATAAACCCAGCCATGCTGCACAAATTGGTTAGCCAAATGATGCAACATAAGCCTATTTCACCACCGTTAACGCAAAGCGGAGCGGTACAAAGTGCCGCTTTAGATATGGCCATGGAGCAAGTCACTCACCGACTGTTAACAGTGTTAAACAATCCGCTTGAGGCTGAGGTATTTGGTGGCGATATAGTTAAGGAATTAGTATTTAGAGTACTGTGTGGCCCTCAAGGGCATACCTTAATTGGGCTTGCAATGCACGATGGCCATTACGCGCGCATAGCGCGTACTTTATCAACATTACATAGCAATTACGCAAGCCCTATTACCGTAGAGCACTTAGCTGAAGAAGTGAATATGAGTGTGTCATCTTTTCACCGTGCTTTTAAACAAGTTACGTTTGAATCCCCTTTGCAGTATTTAAAAAAAGTACGCTTAGCTAAAGCAAAAGAATTAATAACCACCTCTGGCAGTAAAGCTAACGAGGCCGCATTTAAAGTAGGTTACACCAGTGCGTCACAATTTAGTCGTGAGTTTAAACGCCACTTCAATAAAACCCCCAGTGAAATACATGTGTGATTAAAAATAACCCATTCTTGCGCTAAGTCATTATTTAAATACTTTATTACTAGTAAAGTCTACCGGCTTTGTTAAGGTCTGTTGACCTTTGCGGATTAAAATTTGCTCAAACTAGGGGCGGTTTAATCACGGCGCGAGGTTTGTAACCTAGTGGGCTAAGTAAAAACCGAGCAAAGCTTCCGCGTCCTGCTCACGCCCCTTACCTACATCCATGTAGGCAACAAAGAGTAAATCGCCCCTAGGCAGAATCCTTCGGGCAGCGCCTGTTTGGCATTGATGCTGCGTTATCGCCTATTTATGGGGAATAACCACACCACATAGGCTCTGCCTTGCCTAAATACCAAACAGACTGCTGCAAATTTAACCTTGAAAGGTCAACAGACCCTAGTATGGTTTAAAAGTGTTCGTCTACTTAGTAGCAATAAATTGTACGATAAAGACAAGGAGTTTTTTGAGCATGTTAAGCGCTCTCATGGTTAGGTTTAGCATTTTTATATGCGCTTTTACTCTGCTATTTAGTAACGTTACTTTTGCGCAAGAGCATTGCCAGCTCAGTGTAAGAGCAACAAACACATCGGTGTCTTTGTCCAAAGAAGTTGTCTCAAATATTAAGCTTAAAAACGGTATCAATCATCTCGAATTAAGCTGTAACTTAAACCAAGGCGGGGTGTTTTCATTTACTCGTCCTGCACTTAAAGACTTTTCGTGGCAGCAAAATTCAGTATATAAAATACCTTTAAAAACCAATCAGATGGCAATTTTAATGGACCCAGGCGTTTTTACTGCCCAGCTTACGGTTACTACCTCAGCAGCTTATACCCCACGCTTTACTTGGTCAGATACACAGCCTTTTGTCGAAAAAATTCAACGCTACAACCTTATTTTTGGCATTTTTTATGGTCTTTGCGCCACGCTTATTTTTTATGCACTAATTATAGGGCACGGCATAAAAGACCCTCTTTTTAAACTGTATGGCATTTATATTTTTTGCATCGCTAGTTTTATATTCTTTCAAGAAGGACAGCCTTATTTATTTACACAGCAGTACTACTCTGTGTACGTAAGCCATCTTTACACGTTAAGTATTGGCTTAACTATAATCAGTGCTACATGGTTTATGAGCGCACTATTGGAGCTACCTAAATACTTTCCAAAGATAAGCAATACATTAAAAGTTGCCGCCTTATGCGTACTGACTTTGTGCTTACAAAAAATAGCCCTCGATCTGCCACTAATAACCAATATTACCTCTGCAGTAACCGGCTATTTATCATTATTTATTGTCATGACTATTTTTATCCTCAGCGCGATACAAACAAAGTACGGTGTTAATGAAGCAAACTTGGTATTTATAGCACTGGCAAGTGTGTTTATTAGTATGGTGTTTAGAGTACTACTAACCGATTACAGCCCGTTCATTCAACGCTATAGATTTGTTATTGCGTTTACAATTGAATCTTTATTACTAGCTATTGCCGTCGGCAGACGAATTCAAAGGTTAAGTTATGCAAAAAAACAAGCTGAACGACACGCTAACTTTGATCACTTATGCCATATATACAATCGTCGCGGTTGGAGCTTAAAAGCAAACGACTTACTAGCAGAGCACAAGCAACGAGGAGGCGTTTTATGTTTTTTATATATAGATTTAGACCGTTTTAAAGCAATTAATGATACTTATGGTCATGATGTGGGCGACAAAGTACTGTGCAAAGTTGCAGAGTCACTTAGTCAACATATGCGCACTGAAGATGCCGTTGGTCGCTTAGGAGGCGATGAATTTGTGGCCATGGCATTATTTAATAGCAACGAAAAAATTAACCAGCGAGTTAACACCCTAGAGCAACAATTAAACCAGTTAACTATAGAGCATCAGGGCCATACCATTTCCATTTACGCCAGTGTTGGGCAAACTAGCTATACTCAGCCACCTGATAACTTAGACACAGTTTTAAAAGCGGGTGATGAAGCGATGTATAAACAGAAATTACAAAGAAAGGCGAAGCAGGCTGAAAAAATGGTAGTCCCCGCTATTTAAAAACATAAAACATGAGCTAGTCAATAAGACTAGCTCAGCTACAGTCTAATCCTTTTTAAATAGTACCTCAGGATTAACCATGGTTTTCATTTCGAGCACGTTACCGTTAGGATCTTCAATAAAAAAGGTTTCTTGCTCAAACTCATCACCAACAAAACGACGGTAAGGCTGATCTAAATATTCAAGGCCGGCATCGGCAATGCGTTGCTTAAGTCCTTGAAACTCGTTCTCTGATAAATGTATACCAAAATGAGGGACAGCCACCGCGCCCATATCAACGTCGTGACGAACCGTAGGTAAACGCTCAACACTTTGATGCAGGGTTAATTCATTACCCCAAAAATCAATGTCTACCCATCGCCCCGCTTCACTATTGCCAGTTTTACAGCCAAGTACGTCACAGTAAAACGCTTTCGCTTTTTCAAGATCACCAGCAGGGATAGCCAGATGTAAACAGTTAGACATAAATTACCTTAGGTTATAACTTTTAATATATGAAATATGCTGCATTATACATAATTTGCAATTTATAGAACATTAACAGTGTTATTTTTAGTCATTCATTGCATATTACTAACCTTCAATAGTAATAATTCACCTTTTAGCTGCGGTGTATCGATTTTAGTCTTAAATCGCAGTTTTAACTATTAAAGCTAAAACTGATACATTATTATGTGCGCGCCATGACTAAATTCATACTTTTAAAATTCATCACCTTTTTTATCGGCTGCTTGTCGTGTTTTGTAATGCATAGCACATTCGCATTACCTATTGTTGTATCTGCCGGTTTAACAGGGCTTATCGGTTCATTTATTCCATTTCCTGCAGATTACAAAAACCACCCATACGCTGCTATTTATGCAGGCAGTTTTGCCGGTATGTGCTCCACTAATTTAATTAATGAATACTGGGAAATTGCGATTATTTCTGCCATTGGTGCTGTTTTATACACACTTACCATTAATGTATTTGCGGGGTTTGGCGGACGGTTAGGTAGCATTGCATTTGCTAGCGTCGCCTTATTTGTTTTAGCCAAGGAGTTAATAATATGACACTTATTTATCCGCTGCTTGCATTGTTAGGGGCGTTTTTAACCTTTTACTTGGCTAAACATAATCGCTTTGATGGGATCCGAGCCTCTGCAGCTCTATCCATTATTGCCTATTTAATATTTGCACAATCTAGTTTCAACGCTGAGCTATATAGCATCGTCTTTTTTGGCGGCACATTTATTGGCATGAGTGCCCCTCACCGCTTTGGTGTGTATACGCTTGCCAGTTCAGCAATTATATTTTCACTGTTTTTTGCCTATTTAGTGCCTATTCTTGATGGTTTTGGTGGTGCTTTGGGAATTAGTGCATTTTTATCCGTATGTATTTGCCACGTATTTATTTTACTTGGCGCACCGCGCAGTAAAAAAACTAAAATTTAAACGCTTTCTTGAATAAAAATTCAATAAAATCCTACATCTATTAAATTGTACGAAAATAAATCAAGTTTTTTTGATCAGCAATGCAAACAGCTTCGTAATATTCACAAAGCTGTAACACTGTAACATTCGATTAAAGGAACAATTATGAATAAAGTATTTAAGCTCGGTGCTCTCATACTTCCCTTGTTACTCATTCAAGGTTGTAGTAGCGATGACGATAACAACGCCCCAGTAACTGTAGATCCACAACCCGCTGTCTCAGTCTTTGATGCCGCACAGGACTCCGGAGATTTCACCACCCTTGTTGCAGCACTTGAAGCAACCGGTCTAGATGAAACCCTTGATGATTTAACTACTAGCTTTACTGTATTTGCCCCAACTGATGATGCATTTGCGTTACTAGGCGAAGAAACGATTAATAACTTATTAGCTGATACAGACACGCTTAGTTCAATTTTAACTTACCATGTGGTCTCTGGCACAGTGGATGCACAAACTGCTATTGGTTTAGCGGGTACTACCGTTGAGACTGTTAACGGACAAAGCATTGCTTTATCTTTAAGTGGTGAAAATTTATTAGTAAATACTAGTACAGTAACAATGACCGACATTGTGACTGACAACGGAATTATTCATGTTATAGATGCAGTGCTCACACCTAAAACAGTGTCAGAAACTGCGCCAACCAACAATATTATTGAAACAGCTCAGCAAGCTGGCGATTTTAGTACCTTGCTAGCAGCTCTTGATGTTGCAGGTTTAACCGCTGCGCTGTCTGATGAATCATCACAGTTTACAGTATTTGCACCGACTGATGCCGCGTTTGAAGCGGTAGGCAGTAAAATGATTAACACGCTGCTCGCCAACCCAGATGTATTGGGTGATATCTTAAAACAACATGTTTTATCAGGCTCTGTAGACTCTGTAACGGCTATGTCTTTAAATGGACAGTCAGCTGAAACCCTGCTTGGAAATACTCTCCCTATCGCGATAAATGCAGACACCAATATGTTAATGTTTGGCGGTGCGAACGTGGTGGTGACTGACATAGAAACCACCAACGGCGTTATTCATGTAATCGATTCTGTGATCGTTGGCGATGTCGCGCTACCAGAGAGCTTTGGCACCATAGCTGATGTTGCTACTGAAAATGGCAGTTTTACAACATTACTCGCTGCACTAGCAGCAACAGGTTTAGACACTGTTGTGAGCGACCCTACAAATACATTTACTGTATTCGCGCCTACTGATGCCGCGTTTAATGCTCTAGGCGAGGACACACTAAATGCGCTTTTAGCAGATACAGACACATTACGCGATATTTTACTTTATCACGTTGTTGCTGACGCAACTGTACTGTCAGATGCAGCGGTAACTATTGCTAATAGCGAAAACAACAAAGTAGAAATGGCAAATGGTGACATGGCTGCTTTATCGTACGTGAACAGCTCACTGTTTATTAACGATGCAGCAGTGAAAGCAGCGAATGTAACTGCTGATAACGGCGTAATTCATGTACTTAATAAAGTGATTATGCCGCCGATTGAAGTGGGTACTCCGACTAAAACGATTGCCACTGTAGCGACTGAAACACCCGCACTGTCTACTTTGGTCACTGCACTACAAGCAGCATCACTGGTAGATACTTTTAACGATACCACAAAATCATTTACAGTATTTGCACCGACGAATGCTGCATTTAATAAAATTCCTACCGCTGATTTAAACGCCTTATTAGCTGACACTACTGCACTAACTAGTGTACTAACTCAACATGTTTTAGGCGCTCAAGTAGGTAGTACAGATGCATTTGCAGCCAATGGAAAAATGGTCACTACCCTTGCCGAAAATATGTTGAGCGTAAACATTGTTGACTTTACCAGCACCGAAAATACAGCAACAGACAGCATTGCTTACGATACAACTAACAACCGTTTAGTAACAGGTATGGCCGATGCAATGCCAGGTAAAACAGTTTATGTGTTCGACAATGATTTAGGTGAGGCAATAAGCGTGTGTGAAGGTGGATGTGCAACAACATGGCCACCTGTTCTTGGTACTGCAGCGTCAATTGAAAATGTGCCAGGTTTATCGTTAATTGCTCGCTCAGATGACAGCATGCAAGTCGCTTATCTTGGTCGCCCTTTGTATACCTTCTCAGGTGATACGGCAGCAGGTCAGAATAATGGCCAAGCTGTGAACGATATTTGGTGGCAAGTAAGTTTACCGGCTACATCATTACAAGTAGCGGGTAGTAATGTAACAACTACTGATATTTACACCAGTAATGGCGTTGTTCACTTAATTGATACAGTGATCACAACAGCTAAATAAATTAAGTTTTACTGTGAGATAAGCCAGGAGTGATGCTATTTACTCCTGGCTTTTATATATAAAAATAGGCTTACTTATTACTACTTTGAGAGCTTGTTGGGTAACCAAATACTACTTTTAATTTAGCTTTTAACCCGTTTGCCCTATAGCTACTTTTAACGAGATGCTGCCACTGATGAAAGGTAATTTTAATCGCGTTATTACTGTTTAGTTGGCCAATAATTCCGTATTTACACGGCTTATTTTCATCCTCTTCTACATAAGTGCCAAATAATTTATCCCAGATAATTAAAACGCCAGCGAAGTTTTTATCTAAGTAGCCATTATTTATAGCGTGGTGCACCCGATGATGCGATGGGGTATTAAATACGCTTTCAAACCAACCCAACTTTTTTACCACTTGGGTGTGAACAAAAAATTGATACGCTAAATTAAGGGCAACTACGGCAAAAACAATCACAGGTTCAAAACCAAGTAATATCATCGGCATCCAAAACAGCCACATGCCCGCAAGCGGATACATTAAACTTTGTCTAAACGCAGTAGTAAAATTCATTCTCGTAGAGCTATGATGTACGACATGTGCTGCCCATAACCAATGTATATGGTGTGATGCACGATGAAACCAATAATATAAAAAGTCTTGCAGTACAAAGGCACTTAATACGGTCAGTACCGTCAATTCAATATCAAATAACCGAAACTGATACAGCCAGTAAAAAAACGGCATTAGCACTATTAACGCAATAGCATCAGCGCCTTGGTGTAATAAAGCAAGTAACGCGTTGGCTAAGCTGTCTTTTATATCGTAATAACGCCTAAATTTAATAAACTCAATAGCAACAAATAGCAAAAAAATAGGGCTCAGTGCGAGTAAAATAATTTCAATGCTCATACAACACGCTCCTGAAAATAATGAGCTATTTTTTTAAGTGCTTGGCTAATATCTTTTTTTATAAAAAAAGTCAGTATAAAATCGGGTAGCCATAAAGGTGCAATGCAACGAATATGGTAATTAACCTCAGTGAGTGATGGATCTTCGTTATTGGTATTTAAGTAAATATCACCACGATGCTGTGCAACGGGCTTGCTGCCTATAATACGGTAACTAATATGACTATTATCTGCGGCTATTATTTGCTCTTTAAAGGTAGTGCCTTGCATTTTTATTTCTCTAATCGTGCCTTTTCCGCCACTTATTTCACCCGGCTCTTGTGGTGTTAGTAGTTTAAAGTGAGCATTAAAAAACCGCCCTAAATCGGCATGCGCTAGTAATACGCTGCGTATTTGCTCAGGCGTTGCTGCCACAGTACGCTTAACCTTTATTTCCACCATGACCTTTGCCCTATTATTTTTATAGATCACTAGCATATAAAAATATGCCGTGGCAAACTTGCGATTAGATGACTATTTTTTAGCTTTAGGCGACAAATGAAAACCTTAGCCGATCATTACTTTTGTAGCTGTTTGGATTACCTTGAAGCCAAGGGCTTAGCTAGTCATGCGGTTTTAAACGCGATTGAATTTAATGAGTATACTAATAAGCAATTACAACAATTGGCGCCGCGGATCAGTTTAAAAAGCTATAATGCGTTGCTTAGCTATGCACAACAAGCGTTAAACGACCCCTTATTTGGCTTTGAATTAGGAAAACAAATACGCACCGCTGATTTTGGTGTATTAGGGTATTTAATTGAATCGAGTACTAATTTAGCCAGTGCAATTACTGCACTGCTCAATTACGACAGCCTAGTAGCTAACATTGGTCGCGCCCAGTTTGAGCAACAACAAACATTGTGTAAAGTAACTTGGTTAGCCGATCCGCAATGTAGTCCACAGGCTGTTTTACGAAATATGACCGCATGGGTCAGTGTGGTACGCCAGCTACTTAATCCACAACTTTCACCTAGCTGCGTGTATTTTTCAACACACTTTTCAATCACCGAGCAACAACGATTAACTGATTGGTTTAATTGCCCAGTAAAAGCTGGAGCTAGCTTTAATCAAATCGAGTTTCCAAGTAATTACTTAACTCTGCCTTTTAAAACCGATAACAGCCAAATCAACGCGATGCTCAAGCAAATGTCAGAGCAACAGCTCTCCCAGTTTAAAAGTCAGCAGTTATTAACAGAAAAAATTAATCATATTTTAATGGCAAAACATGACTTACAAGATTGCTCTTTGCTTAGAACAGCCGCCGCCTTAAATATGACGCCACGCACAGTACAACGCTATTTAAAAAAAGAACAAACCACCTTTGCTAAACTGCTTGAAGAGGAGCAAAAACGACGTTTATTAACCTATATTCCTCATTATTCGTTAAATAATATCGCATTTATGCTGGGATTTAATGATCAAAGCTCTTTTAATCGTGCCTTTAAACGCTGGTATCATTGCTCACCTCGACAGTTCATAAAAAAACAATAATTAAACATCTTGATTACTTAAAATACACATTTACAATATACCTTCTTCTTAATTTTCTTTACACTAGCATTATTGTATTGCCTAAAAGACAATTATTTATGCTTGTGCGTATGGTGTTAACTGTTTTTGTATTGGTTTTTTATAGCGCGGTTTGTCACGCAAACCCGGTTACTTTCATCGCTGAAGATTTACCGCCTTATCATTTTAAAAATCCCCAAGGTGAAACGCAGGGCGCATTGGTTGATATCGCAAAAGCTGTACTAAAAGGGACTGATTTAACAGCAAAGTTTGAAATAATGCCAATGGCTAGAATGTTTCAGCAGCAACAAGCCAACCCTAATGCCATCATGCTGTCACTGCTAAAAACACCAAACAGACATCATCAATTTAAGTGGCTAGGTAAAGTCTATTTTGCAGACGCATACCTCGTTAGCTTACGCAGCCATAAAGATGAAGTGATTCATTTAAACTTCGCTAAAGAATACAAAGTAGCCACTATTCGCGGTTACTCTGCGCAGGCCTATTTAGAAGCCCAAGGTTTTACTGAAAATGAAAACTTGGTATTAGTGAGTTATTATCAGCAGCTCTGGAAAATGTTATATAAAGATCGTATCGACTTTGTCGTTACTAACACGCTCACACTTGAAAACGAGTTAAAGCGCAGCGGGCTCGACCCAAACTTAATTTCAAAGCGCATCCATTTAGATGAATTACCTTCTTCTTTGCATTTTGCAGCCAGTAATCAACTTGACTCACACACAACAAAAATTATTAGCGATAGGTTAAATGCCATCAAAGAAAGCGGTGAATATCAACAAATTTTAAATAAATGGCAACTTCCTATGCCAAAAAAACTTTAATACTCAGCGGGCAAGGAACTCTGTGCTAAATAATTTTTTAATGAGGCAAACAAAGGTGAAGGCAAGTTATTAATATCGCACCAACGCCACTGCAAACATTTATGTGGCTCTTTATTTACCACTTCACCACCTTCATAGTCTGCTTGCACATATAAAGTAATATAATGTTTGTTCTCTTTGCTAAATATATCGTTGGTAAAATCGAGTTGTCGAATATTAGTAACATCAAGGCCCGTTTCTTCTGCTACTTCACGCACAGCACATTGCTCAACCGTTTCACCAAATTCTAAGTGCCCACCAGGGGTTGCCCACGTATTTGCACCATGCGCGCCTATCCGTTCACCCAGTAGAATTTTATTATCATGCATTACTATTACTGCAACGCCTACCCTGACCATTTGATTCATTCTTTTATCCAATTACTCTTCATTAATTACAGTTACATTTTACATTAGTTGGTACCTTTTAGTTCCATACAATCATTACGTTAACCAAAAAACAAAAGTGTCGCTCACTATTTAACCGACCATGGTCGAATATCGCTATTGATAAAAAGCGCTTAGTTTTAAATTACGTTAGATTATATTTTTCTCAGGAGCCTTTATGTCAGGTGAATACAAACAACATTACAACGAGTTTAAACAAGACCCGGCAGCGTTTTGGTTATCACAAAGTAAGCGACTTCCTTGGTACAAGGCTCCAGAAACAGCATATACACAAGATCAAGAAGGACTGCACCACTGGTATGCAGACGGCCAACTTAACAGCTGTTTTTTAGCATTAGACCAACATGTAATCGCTGGGCATGGGAATGAGACCGCCTTAATTTATGACTCACCGGTTACCAATAGCAAACGCAGTTTTAGCTATTTACAACTGCAGCAAGAGGTCGCTAAATTTGCAGGGGTAATGCAGTCTTTGGGGGTGACTAAAGGCGACCGCGTAGTGATTTATATGCCTATGATCCCCGAGGCAGTAATTGGTATGTTAGCCTGCGCCCGAATTGGCGCTATTCATTCTGTTGTATTTGGTGGTTTTGCAGCGCATGAATTAGCGGTACGGATTGACGATGCCAAGCCCAAATTGGTACTCAGTGCCTCTTGCGGTGTAGAAGTAAATACCGTAATTGAATACAAAGAATTACTCGATAACGCGCTTGAAGCTGCTAGCTATAAAGTTGAACACTGTATTATTTATCAGCGTGAGCAAGTCATTGCTCCGCTAACGGCTAATCGCGACATAAACTGGGCAGATGCAATGGAAACGGCCACACCGGTTGAGCCTGTTGCGGTCAGAGGTGATCATCCGCTTTATATTTTATACACCTCAGGCACAACAGGGACACCTAAGGGTGTGGTGCGTGAAAATGGCGGTCATGCGGTTGCTATGCATTACAGTATGGAAACCGTATATGGCATGAAACCGGGTGACGTGTTTTGGGCCGCCTCTGATATTGGCTGGGTAGTAGGCCACTCATATATTGTGTATGCGCCACTTATGTATCGATGCGCAACTATTTTGTTTGAAGGAAAACCAGTTAGAACTCCCGATGCCAGTGCTTTTTGGCGCGTAGTAGAAGAATACAAAGTGAATGCTTTATTTAGTGCCCCCACTGCGTTTCGCGCGATTAAAAAAGAGGACCCCAATGCCGATGGATTTAAACAATACGATACTTCTAGTCTCAAACGATTATTTTTAGCCGGAGAGCGTTTAGACCCACCTACCTACGATTGGCTCAAAGAAAAAACAGGCTTACCGGTACTTGATCATTGGTGGCAAACCGAAACCGGCTGGGCAATTGCGTGTAACCCTGTAGGCATTGAACACCTGCCTACAAAAGCCGGAAGTTCAACGGTTGCAACGCCTGGATTTGACGTACGAATTTTAGATATGAATGGGGATGAATGTGCCCCTAATGAGCAAGGCGCGGTTGTTATAAAGCTGCCTTTACCGCCGGGCTGTTTACCAACAATTTGGCAAAATACAGCTCGTTTTAAGGCTGGTTATTTGGCCGAATACGATGGCTACTACTTATCTGGTGATGGTGGTTATATTGATGACGATGGTTACCTCTTTATTATGGGTCGCACCGACGATGTGATTAATGTTGCAGGGCACCGTTTATCCACTGGTGAAATGGAAGAAATTGTTGCCGCGCACCCAGCTGTAGCTGAATGTGCAGTATTTGGTATTAGTGATGCGCTAAAAGGGCAAAACCCAATGGCGATGGTGGTGCTAAAAAATGATTTTCATGGCTCACATAAAGAGGTAGAACAGCAATTGGTGCAAACCGTGCGTAATCAAATTGGCGCTATTGCATGCCTTAAAAATATTATGTGTGTAGAGCGGTTACCAAAAACCCGCTCTGGCAAAATTTTACGTAAAAACTTACGCCAACTGATTGATGGTGAAGAATTACAAATACCCTCAACCATAGATGACCCAAGTATTTTTGACGAACTCACTGAGCAACTCGCCCAAAGTAAAATTTAAATACACAATGTAAAAAGTCTTAAATAGACTTTTTACATTACAGCTGCTTAACTACCAGTAATTAATAATAACGCCCTTATGGAGTATTAATGACAGGAACACGTGCACAGCTGCGAGATTTTTTACTGCAATGGTTTGGCGATTATTTTCCGGGGAGCCCTTTTTTATGGTACGACCTGATTATACTGGCTTGGATCGCGCTATTTGCATTAATATTACACCTTATTTTAAGGCTGATTTCTCAGCGCTTAGTTAAAAACCGTTTTAGCGAACAAGCAGCGCAACCCGATAGTAAAAGCCCTTTATATTCAGCAAAGAAGCTCGCTCGTAATATCTCATTTGTTTTACAAGGAGCGGTCGTTGTTATTCAGGCGCAACTATGGATACCCGAAGGCACTACGTTTTTGTATTTGATTCAAATGATCACCGATCAGTGGATCATTTTATTTGCCTTGCTTTCGCTGTTTTCGTTACTGGATATATTTCAAGCAATTTCCGATAAGCGCCCCTTGAGTGCTCACTTTCCGCTGCGCGGCTTTTTGCAAACAATTAAGCTTATTGCCAGTGTATTAACTGCCATTTTAGCCGTTTCGTTGTTGATGAATAAATCACCGTTAATTTTACTAAGCGGCTTAGGCGCTTTGTCTGCGGTGTTATTACTGGTATTTAAAGACGCTATTTTAGGATTAGTAGCAGGTATTCAGCTCTCTGCCAATAATATGCTGGCGGTAGGTGACTGGTTAGAAATGCCTAAATACGGCGCCGATGGTGATGTTATTGATATTGCGTTAACCACAGTTAAAGTAAGAAATTGGGATAAAACCATTACCACCATTCCTACTTATGCGCTTATCTCCGACTCATTTAAAAATTGGCGCGGTATGTCAGACTCTGGTGGACGCCGGATAAAACGCAGCATTCATCTAGAAATGAGTAGTGTGCACTTTTTAGATGAAGCCGCACTTGTTGCTCTTAAAAAAGCTGACTTGCTAAGCAATTATCTTGAAAGTACGCTATCGACTATTAACGAGCAGAACACGACTAAAAGAGTAGATATGAGCTGCACTTTAAATGGCCGCAGGCTCACTAATGTGGGTACATTTCGTCACTATTTGGTGGCGCTATTAAAACAGCACCCGCATATTCATCAGGGTATGACCTTAATGGTAAGGCAATTAGCGCCAACAACCCAAGGGTTACCCATTGAGATTTACGCATTCACCAATACCACCAATTGGGGTGAATATGAAAATATTCAGTCAGATATATTTGATCATATATTAGCGGTTTTACCCGCCTTTTCGTTACGTGCACATGAAGCACCAACAGGAAGCGACATTCGCCAACTAATTAAATAATCACTAAATCTGTTTTAATTGTGCAATAAGCCACTGATGAATATCGCTGTTATTTGAGCGAGGATGCCATGCTGCAATCACCTTAAACGGCGGAGGTAATAATTCAATCTCCAATTGCTTTACCTTACTATTTGGCAATAACCGTGATGGATAAAACGCAATTAAATCGGTGGTATTGAGTAAATCAGGCACTGATGAAAACCCAGGTACTGACATAACAATATTTCGTTTGTAGCCTTTATCTGCAAACCAGCGATCGTGCGACCCACGTAAGTTTGCTCTAGATGCCGACACCACCAACTGCGGCCGACTCGCAACCTCAGATAAGCTCAAAGGCTGTGAAGATGTGGGCGCATGTGCGCCTGCAATACAAATATGCTGTTCTTCAAATAGGGTATCGTAAACTAAATTATCAGGAATAAATTCAACAAAGCTAATCAGTAAATCAAGCTCTCCTGCACTAATGAGCTGGTTAACGTTATCGGATGCAAAGTCTCGAATAATCAACTTTAAACCTGGCGCTTCACGGCGAGTAATTGCTAATAACTGAGGTAAAAGTGCAGCAATCGCATAATCCGTAGCACTTATAGTAAAAACACCTTGGTAACTTTGCGGGGAAAACTGTGGCGGCACAAATAATGCGTCTAGTTGACTCAGAATTTGATTAATCGGTAGTTCAAGCGTTAGCGCTTTTGGCGTTGGCAGCATCGTATTGCCTTGACGAATAAACAGCCTATCATCAAATAAGTCGCGTAATTTTCGCAGCTGCTCACTAATGGCTTGCTGAGTTAGCCCCATTTTTTGCGCAACATGCGATACATTTTTTAATTTGAGTAAAGCGCTTAAAACTCGCAACTGCTTTATATCCAGCCGACCTATACCATTCATAATTGTATCTAAAACAAAAAAGTGTTGTTTCAAATTGTAGCTTTAAATCCCTATGCTCACCAGCATTGTTATAAGCGCTAAGCAGCATAGTTAATTTAAAAGGTATTCAAATGAGTCAACCGAGTAAAAATATCGACAGTTTATTTTCATCCATTAGTTTAGGGCCATATACCCTTAAAAATCGTATTGTTATGCCGCCACTTACCCGCTCACGCAGTACAGTACCTGGCAATATCCCCAACGAAGTAATGGCCACCTATTATGCGCAACGTGCAAGTGCTGGCTTTATGGTTACCGAAGGCACTCAAATTGAACCCAGAGGACAAGGATACGCTTGGACACCCGGTATTCACTCTGCTGAACAAGTCGTTGGCTGGAAAAAAGTGACTAATGCCGTGCATGCACAAGGGGGAGTTATTTTTGCCCAGCTTTGGCATGTAGGCCGTGTATCGCATACTAGCCTACAACCAAATGAAGCCAAACCTATTGCTCCCTCAGCAATAGCAGCTGATAGTGTGAAAGTGTTTATAGAAACAGGGCCAGCTCAAGGCGCTTTAGCCGATCCAAGTAAACCACAAGCTTTAACAACAAATGAAGTAAAAGAGCTTGTTGGCATGTATGCACAAGCTGCCCGTAATGCGCTAGAGGCTGGGTTTGATGGTGTGGAACTGCATTGTGCTAATGGCTACTTAGTAAACCAATTTATTTCTGAGCATAGTAACCAACGTGAAGATGAATACGGTGGTTCACTGACTAATCGCTCACGCTTTTTAAAAGAGATTGTTGCTGCCGTTAGTGACGTAGTTGGCGCTGAGCGTTTAGGAGTTAGATTTGCGCCGCTATTTAGCAGTACTGATGAAACCCGTGTTTATTTAGGATTAGTAGAATCAGACCCTCAACATACTTATATAGAAGCCATTAAAGTACTTGAGCAAGCGGGTATTGCCTATCTTTCAATTGCTGAAGCTGATTGGGACAATGCCCCTGATTTGCCAGAGCAATTTTATCAAGCGGCACGCGCAGAGTTTTCTGGGCGTATTATTTACGCTGGTAAATACACGGTTGATAAGTCCTTGGCGATGTTAGCTAAAGGTTATGGTGATTTATTTGCTTTTGGTCGCCCTTTTATTGCCAACCCTGACTTGCCAGCACGCATAAAAAATAATTGGTCATTAAATGAAGCCGATGCCAGCACTATGTATGGTGGCACTGAGCAAGGCTACAGTGACTACCCTCGCTATAAGAATAATTAGCAAAAAGGCCATGGATGGCCTCTTAAATTGCTAAAGGCGCGATAATACATTCTATCTAAACCTCTCAAATAAGCTTTATTACTGTTTTTATCTTATCGAAAATGTCATACATTTGGTTAAAAAATGTCGATAAAAGCCACCCAAATTAGTTTTAAGGCATTGTTTTTAAATAATTAATAAGCATTAAAGTAGTAATATTTTTCAATATGAATACAATAAGCCTTTATTTATTAGACATCGGTCTTTGGAGCATGGGTTGTTAAAATTAGCAGGAGTTAAATCAACTTCTTTGAGCCTTTTAGGGCTATGTGGCTTATTTTTATTATTAGTTCAGTTTCAAGTTCAATGGCAAAGTAAGCTCTCTCTTATTAATAATCTTGTTTATCCATTACTGGTTATTACTGCTGTATTTGCTACTCAGTTTAATCGAAGTCGGGTTGCACTACTTTGCGCATTTTGGGTGCTTTATTTATCCTCATTAGACTACGCTTTACCTTGGTCGGACTGGCTTAAAGCGCAACCTGACTGGACCTTATTATGCGCTGCAAGTTTATTAATGTTATTGGCAGTCATAAAAGATAGAGCGCTTTTATCAATACACACAGTAACTCGTAGTTTACTTGTTATTGTTTGCGGCGGTGCTGCGTTTGCTTGGTTAGCACTGAGCCAACATTTACAAGAACTAACAATACAATCCTCTTTTTATACTCAACTGCTTCCTTATTTACCCATTGCTTTACCGCTTTCAATAATTGGCGGCTTGCTTATTTGGCAAAGCTTGAGGGCCCATAACCTGACTCAAACCGCCTTATTAATTACCTTTATTGTATGGTGCCTTAATCAGCAACACATTATTGATTTTCCTTGGTCTGTAATAGCCGTGCTTATGGCTTCTTTGTATTTATTGGCAGTGAGTACCGACTCTTATTATTTAGCCTATAGAGACGATTTAACCAGCTTACCAACGCGGCGAGCACTTAATCAGCTTGCTTTATCATTAGGGCGAAAATACACCGTTGCTATGCTCGACATTGACCATTTCAAAAAATTCAACGATACCTATGGCCACGATATTGGCGACCAAGTGTTAAAGCTAGTGGCGGCTAAAATGGCTGGCATTAAAGGGGGTGGCAAAATTTACCGTTATGGTGGAGAAGAATTTACGGTGGTGTTCCCGAGTAAAACAGCCGAGCAGTCAATCCCTGAGCTAGAAACACTGCGCGAAAATATTGCCACCTACGACATGGTGATCAGAAACCCAAAACGCACTGATAAAAAATCTCGCAAAGGTAAACAGCCAAGCGACAACAAAACGGTAAACGTGACGGTTTCTATAGGTGTAGCGCAAAGAGCGGCAAAACAAAGCTTTGATGAGGCATTAAAAAATGCCGATTTAGCCCTTTATAGAGCTAAAAAGAAAGGCAGAAATAACGTAAGCGAGTAATGCTTTTAACGTGGCACGCTAACTTAATAATAGCGTGCCCAAAGGCAACTAAATTTAACTACAACTTATTGCTTTTCCAAAACCGTTTTTAAATTATTTAATGCCGAGACAGAAAAGCCACGGTCGTAAAAGTAAATAATTTTGCCACTCTCATCAAGCAGTATTACACGGCTGTTATTAGGATTTTCGTTGCCAGTAAATGCCTGAACTTTATCGCCATCTTTGTAAATTGTGATCACCCCACCCCACAACTCTTTTGGGATCCCCTTACGCATGCCGCTATCAATTAAGGTACTAAACATACGAGGAACCATGCCCTGAATAGTTGGCAACTCATAAGCGGTCACATCCACTGCGCTCATATCTAAACCAATAAGCCAACGATCAATATCAAACTGGCTATCTTGTTTATAACCAATTAACAGCAACGTATTGGGGTTGTTAAAGTCCTCAGGAATCGTAAATGACTTTTGCTCTAAGCTTTCTCCTGTAACAGTGGGAAATTGCTTACCAAGTAGTGCTTGATTTGGATACTGGGTTGAACATCCGCTTACTACTAAAACCATCACCAGCGTCATTATTGCCTTTAACATACCTTTACTCCCTATTTTTAAATAAAACTAAAGTGAACACGTTGACCAATTAATTCGTATGAGACTTACGCTTTAAACAAGGCTTACGATCTATAGTAAACCCTATAAATTAAAGAAAATACAAGCATATGAATAAGCTTGTACAATAAAACGCTGATTCGTTATACTTTAATATTATTACTATATTCCTTTTAATTCTATCCCATAGCGAAAGTGTATTTTGTTAACGTCTTACAAAGCGTTAAAGTGCCGCGCTAATTCACAGCTATAAAAGAGGGTACCATGTCGCTTGCTGTATTATTAATGTTGGCATTATTTGTCGGTTTGCTGTTTGCTATTTATCTTGTTTCGCAAAAAAGCAGCTCTTTATCTCGTACCGTTTTATTTGGTTTAGTACTTGGTAGCGCCTTTGGTTTAGCCCTACAGTTTTTATTTGCCCATTCCCCAGAAACCATTAAAGAAATACTCAGCTGGGTAAGCATAGTAGGTAAAGGCTATGTCGGGTTACTAAAAATGATCATCATGCCACTGGTATTGGTCTTTATGATTGCCGCTGTGGTTAAGCTTGAGAACCAAGGCTCACTGGGGAAAATATCCTTTATTAGCATCTCTGTTTTACTGTTTACCACCGCGATTGCAGCATTAATTGGTATTGCGGTAACGTATGGATTTGATTTGAGCATTGAAGGGCTTGTTTCAGGTACTCGTGAAGCCGCTAGAATGGACACCCTGCAAAGCAAAGCAGCGAATGTAGCCGACTTAAGTGTGCCACAAATGCTACTGAGCTTTATTCCTGAAAATCCCTTTGCAGATTTAAGTAATCAACGTTCAACCTCTATTATTGCCACGGTTATATTTGGTGTACTTGTTGGTATAGCTGCGCGTAAAGTAATGCTTGAAAAAACAGAGCTTGCTAGCCCAATTCGTAACGGTGTAAACGCCCTACAAGCAACAGTAATGAGCTTAGTTCGCATGGTAATTGCTCTAACGCCTTATGGTGTTGCAGGTTTAATGGCAAGTGTTGTGGCAAACTCTAGTAGTAGCGACATTTTAAATTTACTTGCCTTTATTGTTGCTTCTTACGTGGCTATTTTATTAATGTTTGTTGTGCATGGTTTACTGCTTAGCTTAGTAGGTGTCAATCCAAAACATTACTTTGAAAAAATCTGGCCAGTGCTTACCTTTGCTTTTAGCTCACGTAGCTCAGCGGCATCGATTCCTATGAATGTAGATGTGCAAATTAACCAGTTAAAAGTGCCCCCAGCAATCGCTAACTTATCGGCTTCTTTTGGTGCCACTATAGGTCAAAACGGCTGTGCTGGTATTTACCCTGCCATGCTCGCGATGATGGTTGCGCCAAGTGTGGGGATAGACCCACTCACGTTTGAGTTTATTTTACCGCTTATTGGTATTGTGGTTATTAGCTCGTTTGGTATTGCTGGCGTAGGCGGTGGTGCTACTTTCGCAGCGTTGGTTGTATTACCTACCATGGGATTACCTATAGAGGTAGTGGCTTTACTTATCTCTATTGAGCCTTTAATAGATATGGCGCGTACCGCACTCAACGTGTCGGGTGCTATGACCTCAGGTGTGATCACCAGTAAGTTAATGAAAACTCAATAGCACTAAGCTTATTTAATAGCCCAGCCTACGCTGGGCTTTTTTATGCCTATAGCTCTGCAAAGCCTTCTTTGCGTATTTACAATTCATTTATTTAATCGATTAAATTTAATAAATCATTTTTATAGATTGCACTAATCGTTTTATTTCGCACACGGTTTTTACCCTCTTTACTATACTATCCTCACTGCTTAGCCATTCAGGCTTGTTTAACAACAACTTGAATGAAGTATTAGCCTACTGTTTTTTAATGAGTAGGCCCTATTTTTTAATACGCTTTGTATATAACGAAATTCGTTAACTTTAAGGAAGCTGACAATGAAAAACCGATCATTTACAAAAAAAGCGCTTGTTGGATTTATAAGTATGGCACTTATGTCTGGCTCTGCTTTTAGCCAAGAAAAACCACAAATGTCTAAGCCACAAGGTGCTGTAGGCATGGGTGAGGCAAAAATGGGCGCAACCAGAACCAACCAATTTTGGTGGCCAGATCAACTTAACCTATCTCCTCTTCGCGATCATGATCTACGTTCAAACCCTTACGGTGCCGACTTTAATTATGCAGAGGCATTTAACAGTCTAGATTTAGACACTGTAAAAAGTGATATCGACGCTCTACTAACTCAATCTCAAGATTGGTGGCCAGCAGACTTTGGTAATTATGGCCCATTTTTTATTCGTATGACCTGGCACAGCGCAGGCACCTACCGTACGCTTGATGGCCGTGGTGGCGCTGGCGGTGGTCAACAACGTTTTGAACCGCTTAATAGCTGGCCAGATAACGTAAGCTTGGATAAAGCGCGCCGTTTACTTTGGCCAATCAAACAAAAATACGGTGAAGCCCTTTCATGGTCAGACTTAATCGTATTAGCCGGTAATGTTGCCTTAGAAAACATGGGGTTTGAAACCTATGGTTTTGCTGGTGGTCGTACTGACGATTGGGAACCAGACATGGTTTACTGGGGTCCAGAAGTAGAAATGCTTGCCAGCGACCGTGAAGATGCCAGCGGCAAACTAGAACGCCCGCTAGGTGCAACTCACATGGGTTTAATTTATGTAAACCCAGAAGGGCCTAAAGGAGTACCTGATCCAATCGGTTCAGCTAAGAACATTCGCGTTGCGTTTTCTCGCATGGCGATGAACGATGAAGAAACCCTAGCACTTATCGCCGGTGGTCACACCTTTGGTAAAATGCATGGTGCGCACAAACCTAAAGACTGTGTAGGTGCAGAGCCTGCTGCAGCAGGTATTGAAGAGCAAGGTTTAGGCTGGAAAAACAAATGTGGTAAAGGCCACTCTGAAGATACCGTATCTAGTGGTTTAGAAGGCGCATGGACACAAGCACCTACCCGCTGGTCATCACTGTACTTAAGCAACCTACTTAACTTTGAGTGGAAACAAACTCGCAGCCCTGCAGGCGCTATTCAGTGGATCCCAACAGATGAATCATTACATAACGCCGTACCTGATGCGCACGTTAAAGGTAAATTTAACCCACCGGTAATGACTACGGCCGATTTAGCGTTAAAATTTGATCCTGAATATCGCAAAATTGCAGAACGCTTTTTAAATGACCCTAAAGAGTATCAACTTGCCTTTGCTAAAGCATGGTACAAATTAACTCACAGAGATATGGGACCACCACGTAACTTTTTAGGTAAAGAAGTACCAAAAGACGACTTAATTTGGCAAGACCCTATTTCAGCAGAAACTCAATCAAACATTGATGCTGGTGCAGTAAAAGAGCTTAAAGCCGCTATTTTAGACTCAAACCTAAGTGTACCTGAGTTAGTACGTGTGGCATGGGCATCGGCTGCCAGTTACCGTGATTCAGATATGCGCGGCGGTGCCAACGGCGCACGTATTGCGCTAGCACCACAAAAGGATTGGGCAGTAAATAATCCAGCAGAAACCGCAAAAGTACTTAAAGTATTAAAAGCGATTCAAGCTGACTTTAACGACAGCTTATTTAGCAAAAGCCATGTATCGCTTGCTGATTTAGTTGTACTTGGTGGTAATGCAGCGATTGAAAAAGCAGCCAAAGATGCAGGCTACTCAGTAGACGTGCCGTTTAATGCTGGCCGTGGCGATGCTACGCAAGCGCAAACTGACGTTAATGCATTTAGCTTATTAGAGCTGCCAGCCGATGGTTTTAGAAACTACTTTGATGCAGAGAAAAGCTATAAATCGCCAACAGAAATGCTGATTGATAAAGCGGATCAGCTTGACCTAACAGTTCCTGAAATGACTGTATTAGTCGGTGGTTTACGTTCACTTGATGCAAACTATAAAGGCACTGACTACGGCGTATTTACTGACAAGCCAGGTACCCTAAATAACGATTTCTTCGTTAACTTATTAGATATGTCGACGGTATGGAAAAAATCGTCAGATGCTGGCATTTATCAAGGCTTTGATCGTCAATCAGGTGAGCAAAAGTACACCGCCACTTCGGTTGATCTGATTTTTGGTTCAAACTCAGAACTACGTGCAGTTGCTGAGGTGTATGCCTTTGATACATCAAAACAAAAGTTTGTAGAAGACTTTGTTGCAGCATGGACTAAAGTAATGAATTTAGACCGTTAATAACCATTAAGTAACACAACCACAGCGCTGCAATTAATTGCAGCGCTTTTTTATTGTAAAGCTACTTTAAAGCAAGCACTCGATCACGCAAGTCATCGGCACTCACATTTTCAGATGCAACCGACTCACCAATCGCTACGCTTACTAACGACCATTTGGGTCTAGGTAGTCGCCACTTGGCTTTTCGGCTAAACATACTGCCCCATAATCCATCTAAATGAACAGGGATAACAGGCACAGGCGTGCGCTGAATTATTTTTTCAATGCCACGGCGAAATACATCAACCTCGCCATCACCGCTGAGCTTTCCTTCAGGAAAAATACCTACTAACTCACCACTTTCCAGTGTTTTAGCGATGTCATCAAAGGCTTTATTAAACGCCTTAGGGTTTGCCTTTTCACTATCGATTGGAATGGCTTTGGCCATTTTAAATAACCAATTAAGTGCCGGTGAATAGTAAATAGGTGCAAATACAACAAACCGAATTGGCCTAGGCGACGCCGCTAAAATAAACATCCAATCAACAAAGCTAACATGGTTACTTACCACTACCGCAGCCCCTTCATCGGGAATGTTAGGCTCGCCTTTAGTGCGCACCCGATACATGCAAATCGCTAAAATATAAATAATAAAGCGTAAAAAGAACTCAGGAACTTTGCTGTATATATAAACCGATATCAGTAAATTAAGCCCTGCTAATAACAACAGTAATTGTGAAATATTCCAGTGTAATAGCGTTAAAGTAACAATACTTAAAACGGCGCTGCCGACCATAAACAGTGCGTTTAATACATTATTAGCTGCAATCACTCGAGAACGGCTATCGGGGTGCGTACGCTGCTGAATGAGTGCATACAAAGGCACGGTATAAAACCCCGAGGCAATACCAATACCTGCCATCCAAACAAAATGCCAGAGCATATCGCCAGTATTAATTACTTGTTCAAGAGTAAGCTGCAACTCACTAACTTGGCGATAAAATTCAATACCAGGCTCTTGGCTTAGTAAATATAAAAATAAGGTAATTAACAGTGCACCAAAAGGCACAATACCTAACTCAATCCGTGAGCGTGATAGCTTTTCACAAAGCAAAGACCCCAATGCAATACTCAACGAAAACACCACTAAAGCAGCCGTCACCACCAACTCATCGCCTCCCATTACATGTTTTACGTAATTAGGGAGCGCCGTTAGTATCACCGCACCAATAAGCCAAAACCAGCTGATCCCTAATACTGACTTACCCACCGACTCGGTTTGTGCCTTAAGCGCATTAAAAACACTTTTGGTTGAAGTAATAGGGTTAATCGATACTTTTAAATTAGCATCATTGGCAGCACTTTTAGGAATAAATCGACTGCTCAAAAAGCCAATAACCGCTAGGCTCACTATTGCGATACTGATATAAATAGGGCCCGCTGCTTGGGTTATATAATAGGTGCCAAATACGGTGCCCAATAAAATAGCGACAAAAGTGCCCGACTCCACCAGCCCATTCGCTTTTGTTAGCTCATTTGGGGCCACATGTTGCGGTAAAATAGAGTACTTAAGCGGTCCAAAAAAAGTGCTTTGTAAGCCCATTAAAAATACAGTACCTAACATTAACCAAACCTGCTCGGTTAAAATCGATACTACGCCCACCAGCATAATAGGAATTTCGCAAAACTTTACGATGCTGATCAGTTTTGATTTTTCCAACTTTTCTGCAATTTGCCCAGCCATGCCTGAAAATAGAAAAAACGGTAAAATAAATAATCCTGCCGCCAAATTAGAATAAAAGGCACCATCAGCTACCGTAGCAGCCTGAAAAATTAAAATAAGTAGGATTGATTGCTTATATACATTGTCATTTAAAGCAGAGAAAAACTGCGTCACAAACAGAGGTAAAAACCGTTTGCTACCCAGTAAAGATCCTTGAAATTGTTGTTTATTTTCCTTCATTACGGTCTCTTAAAATTAGCTTCAGGGCTTAGATTACCACTGTGGAAAAGAAATACGAACCCACTTTTTAAGTACGTGCTCAAACATATATTTAAATAAACAAAATAGCTAACCCAATAAAAATGACTAACAAATGAACAATGCGACTAAATCAATCGTATAAGTTGTTTATGAGTTGTAAATAAAACATCTATGTTCTAAACCTAAAAGGTGACTAAAAAAGGAGCATCTTTATGCCAACTACAAACACAATAGACAAAGACACTAAATTCGCACGTTGTTTAGAGTGCAACAAAGTAAATACATTTGCCGCTTTTCATTGGCTTTCGTTAGCGTTTAAAGATATGGCGCGCGCGCCCATGTTGAGTTTAATTTACGGTTTAATCTTCACGCTTATTCCGGTAGCGATTGTTTACTCTGTTGTACTTACCGACAGCCACTTAGCTATTTTACCTGCAACCGTTGCTTTTGCTTTAATCGGTCCGGTATTCGCCGTTGGCCTATACGATGTAGCCTGGGAGCTTGAGAAAGGCCATAAACCTACATTAAGCCATTCATTAAAATCAATGTTCCGTAACCCTGTAGGTGAGTGGGGTTTTGCGGTATTACTCATGGTAATTATGATTATTTGGATGCGCCTAGCTGCAATTGTGCATGCGTTATACCCAAACCATGTAAACCCCACCTTTGAAGAACTTTCGGCGTTTTTAACTATAGGCAGCATTATCGGTGGGATTTTGCTGGTCAGTGTGTTTTCAATTTCTGCATTTACGCCGCAAATTATGATGGAAAGACGCGTTGATATTATGACCGCAGTCGTTTCTTCAATCCACGCAGTTAAAGAAAACTTTGCAGCCATGGTAGTGTGGTCAATTTGTATATTTGTACTAGTAGCGTTGGGCTTTGCTGCAGGTGCCGCTGGATTTATTATTATTATGCCACTACTTAGTTACGCTAGTTGGCATGGATACATTGCTGTTATTAAAACAAAAACACCACGTGGTTATGAATAATATTTACCTGTAGTTTTATCACTTAATTAAATGCTTTTTGGTCATTTAATTAAGTGTTGCCTCTTCTCCCTCAGTTTATAAAATCCGTAAAAACCTTGATCTGAATAAGGTGCAAAGCTTAAAAATAGCGCTAATATAAGCTGATACACTACAGATAATATAAAGGAATAAACATGAGTCAAAACGTTACAGACTTAATGACACCGAACCCATTTTCAGTGAACGTAAAAAGCACTTTGCATGACGCACATAATTTAATGAAAGAAAAAAATATTCGTCATATTCCTGTTATCGACGAAGACGGCGCATTTGTCGGTATGCTGACACAAAAAATCATGGTCGCTAAAGTTATGGGGATCATGGCAACGTTTGGTGCAAATGCATTACAACGAAAAGAGAAACTCACAAAAGTAGAAGATATTATGGTGAGTGATTTTATTAGTGTCACCCCAGAGCAGCCGTTATCAGATGTCGTTAAGTTTTTTGTAGATAATCGCCACGGTTGTATGCCCGTTGTTAGCCAGCAGGGTCAGCTAGTGGGTATTTTAACGTCTTCTGATTTTGTGCGTTTAGCGGCAGCACTACTTTCGTAAGCGCCCTTGCTTAGTAAAAACTGCATTTTGGCTTTACTAAGTGCAGTTTTTTACTCGCTTAAAGATGTATAAAATTAATAGCATAGATAGCTAAGTCACTAACGGCCTGTTATGGTAAACACCTCTGCTTTCGATGATTATTACAAGGTAACTGTGCTGCATGGCTAATCAATTAAATGTACTGGGAACTCGCTTACAACTGTGTTGTGGTAATGGTGGCTATACCCGTGAAGGGTTTTGCTATGTGCCAGATTCAGACTTTGGCAATCACAGTGTATGCGCCATTATGACCGACGAATTTTTGCAGTTTTCTAAAGCGCAAGGTAACGATTTAATTAGCCCTAATCCTTTGTATGATTTTGCTGGCTTAAAAGCTGGCGACAAATGGTGCTTGTGCGCAGTGCGTTGGTATCATGCCATTGCTGCAAACGTTGCTCCTCCTGTGGTACTTGAAGCTACAAACCAAAAAGCGCTCGACATTATTCCGTTTGACGTATTAAAAGCGCATCAATATCAAAAAACGCTATAACGATTAAACACTGAACCCAGTTTTCTTTTGCCTAAATAGCGTAGGCAAAAAGAGTCCTTAACGTGCCCCTGTTTTAAACGTGCTTTTTTGCAGAATTTACAAAAAAGTGCATATTTTTCATATGCACTTAAGTTTGTTGCTTTGAAAAATACCGCCAATTAAAAATTAAAACAATAATTTCAGCAACTTAAAATAACAATACTATCGGCATGAGCATTGCTTCTATTAATACAAGACGTGTTCGTTATCGCAATTAAAACACTCACTTGAGTTAAGCGAGCACTATTTTGAAATAGTAGGAGGCATAATGAGTAACAGTAATAATGCAAACAAAGTCGCTGAATTTACCGCTCCCGGTGTAGAAAACGAATCAGCAAATAAAGCAATATCTGTTCTAGAAGATCGCATGGTAGCGCTAATTGATTTACAGCTAACTTTAAAACATATTCATTGGAATGTAGTAGGTCCAAACTTTATTGGCGTACATGAAATGCTAGACCCTCAAGTTGAAACCGTGCGTGAAATGACCGACACCATAGCAGAACGTATTGCCACTTTAGGCGGCGTCCCTGTTGGTACACCAAAATCAATTGTCGATCGTCGTACATGGGAAGACTACGCTATAGGCAAAGGTTTAGTAACCGAGCACTTAGCTGCATTAGACAAAGTATATAACGGCGTTAACGGTGATCACCGTAAAGCTATAGAATCACTTGCTGAGCTTGATCCGGTATCTGAAGATATGATCATTGCGCAACTTGCCGAGCTTGAGCAATATCAGTGGTTTGTTCGTGCCCATATAGAGTCATCTACGGGTCAATTGAACAGCTAATTTTAAATTGATATACATTGAGCCCAGCAAATATGCTGGGCTTTTTATTTTTTCACTATATCCATCTCATCATTAAGCTAAAACCATCATATTTAATCCACTATAACGCGTTTAGTTACTATACTTATTTTTATACAGAACTTACTATCTACTCCTTATTATTAAAGGGATTTTTCAGTGTTGTCGCGTTTATATAATTTTATGCCTGGTTTACAAACGTTGTTTAATTATCAGCGCCAATGGCTTGCCGACGATATGCGAGCAGCCTTATCAGTTGCAGCCGTGGCATTGCCTGTAGCTATTGCTTATGCGCAGCTTACCGGCGTAAATGCCGCCGTTGGTCTCTATTCTTGTATCTTACCTATGATGCTTTACGCACTATTTGGTACCTCTAAACAGCTTATTATTGGCCCTGATGCCGCAACCTGTGCGGTGATTGCCGCAGTAGTGACTCCACTTGCCGCAGGCGATAGCTTTAAACATTGGCAATTAGTGATCACCATGACCGCAATGACAGGTATCTGGTGCTTTATTGCCAGCCGCTTTAAACTAGGTGTACTTGCTGACTTTTTATCAAAACCTATTTTAATGGGACTGCTCAATGGCGTAGCTATTACCATTATTGTTAGCCAGTTTTCAAAAGTATTTGGTTTTACCTTTGACGAACGCTACTTACTGGAGCGTTTAGGAGGTGTGCCAACCTATTTATCGCAAACTCATATTCCCACCTTGCTAATGGCTTTATTAACACTGAGTGCCTATTTCGCTTTCAAACGTATTAAACCAAGTTGGCCTGCCTCTATGCTGGCAATCACATTGGCTGCAACCTTAGTTTGGTTATTCAACTTAGAACAATTTGAGATAAAAACCATTGGCGTTGTAACGGGTGGCTTACCTATATTTAACCCTCCGATGTTTGATATTGGGGTGATCCGTGAGCTCGTAGTTCCTGCACTTAACTTAGCCATAGTCAGCTTTGTAAGTATGATGTTGACCGCACGAAGCTTTGCTGCAAAAAATGGCTATGACATTAATCCAGATAAAGAATTTAGAGCCTTAGGTATTGCCAATTTAGCCTCAGCATTGTCACAAGGCTTCGCTGTTAGTGGTGCTGACTCGCGTACGGCTGTTAACGACAATGCCGGCGGTAAAACTCAATTAGTATCGATTATAGCGGCTGTTATTATTGCCATCATTGCGTTATTTTTAACGGCTCCCCTTGAGTATATTCCCAGTGCAGCACTGGGAATTGTGCTTATTATTGCTTCAATTCATCTCATCGATTTAAAGACGTTATGGCAATTAAAATTTAAAGATAAGCAAGCATTCTACTTAGCATTAACTACGTTATTTGCGGTGTTGTTTATTGGTGTAATCCCTGGCATAACGCTTGCGGTGTTATTGGGTTTATTTCAATTTATCCGCAGCGTTATGCGTCCATCTGACACTATTTTAGGTATTGATGCCAAAGGAGTAGTAAGAAGCCTCGACGAAACAGATAAAGCCAAAGCGATACAAGGCGTTTTTATTTATCGATTCAATTCGCCTTTAACTTACTTTAACGTGGGTTACTTTAAACGTCGCTTATTAGAACAATACGCCCGCCAGAAAGGCGATATAGAATGCGTTATTATCGACGCTGTACCTTGTTTTACTCACCTTGATCTAAGTGTAATGAGCATGCTTGCCGACTTAGATGTAATTTTTAAAAAACGCCATATTCGTTTAGAGCTTGCTGGCAGAAAACGTCAATTGCTCGCTTGGTTTAAAACGGCAGGAATTACATCTGGTAAAGAGGGGATTTATGTTCACTCAGACTTGTATATCGCCCTACAAAAAAACAGTGTGAGTCAACATATTACTGAAGCCGCTTTATTTAAATCGCCTAACCAAAGCTCAGCTTAGTTAGAATTATTAGTTATCCTCTACTACACTCAAATTTAGATAAAATATGGTGATGACTCATTTCATTAACTGAAAAATATCTGAGACTCAGTGCAAAGAATGTTTTCTTTATTAACTTGTTAAGCCTTAAAAAGATATCGCAAGCAAAAATGAAAATGCCATACCATGCAGTATCAAAATACGCGTGCAGCCGCTTATTTTATGGCTTATCAAATAAAGCGTTATTGATGAGAACAATTAAGCACTGCAAAAAACCAATTAAAAAATGGAGTTATTATGAAATATACACTCTTAATTGCATGCTTAATGGCACTGGCAGGTTGTGATAAAGGCGTTGATTCACCAAAAGGATTTAGCTTACCCGAAGGTAATGCAGAACAAGGTAAAGCCGTGTTTTTAAAATATAAGTGCTTGGCATGTCACACCCTTGCAGGCGTTGAAGATAGCAGCGTAACAAAACATGACGATATTTCTATTAAGCTAGGAGGTAATAAAACCAAAATAATTACTTATGCTGAGCTGGTCACGTCAGTGATTAATCCCTCCCATCGGTTTTCTAGGCCTTATAGACCCGACGCCAGAAATGAAGATGGCAGTTCAAAAATGACGGTATTTAACGATACCATGACCGTATCTGAACTCACCGACTTAGTCACTTTTTTACAACCAAACTATAAACTTATTCCGTACCACAGAACTAATTACCAACTTTACTCTCACTACAAG
>NZ_BADW01000048.1:0-1638 GCF_000241165.1 Pseudoalteromonas sp. BSi20439 | reverse complement strand
CCCCCTGTGTCAGGATAGTTGTCGCCTCTAACATTTAGCAGAGGCAAATAAAATGAGACGTCAATTTACACAAGAATTTAAAGTTCAAGCTGTTGAAAAAGCATTATCTCAATGTGATGATGTTCGCTTAGAAGATATTGCAGATGACTTAGGTGTCGGTTATTCAACGTTACAACGTTGGATAGCACTGGCAAAAAAGCATCAACTTGAAATACACCAGACGGGTAGCCAAATGACAGCAGAAAAACGACCACAAGACTGGAGTTTAGAAGAAAGACTCAACGCAGTAATTGAGTGTGGAAGTTTAGATGAAGCCGCCATAAATGAATACTGCCGTAATATAGGGCTTTATCCGCATCATATTCAGCAATGGAAGAAAGACTTAGTAACACCACCTTCAAATAAAACAGTAAAGTCAGACAGTAAACAGCTTAAGCAAGAAATAAAGCAACTGCAAAAAGAACTGAATCGCAAAGATAAGGCCTTAGCTGAAACTGCCGCTCTACTTGTACTCAAAAAAAAAGCGGATGCACTTTGGGGTTTCAACGAGGACGATTAACAACAGCGACTGAGCGACATGAATTAATAACGCTTATCACAAACGCACAGGCTTCAGGGGCAAGGAAAGAAAAGGCATGTGAGTTACTTGGACTGACACTAAGAACCGTTCAGCGGTGGATTGAAGCAGACGATATGACTGACAAACGGACGAGTACGAAAAAACAGCCGACTAACCGTCTCACAGAGTTAGAGCGGCAGCGCATTATTAATACGGCTAATTCAGCCGAATATGGGCATTTACCGGCCAGTAAAATAGTCCCTAAGCTGCTTGATAAGGGCATATGGATAGCGTCTGAAAGTTCGTTTTATCGTGTCATGAAGGCACATAACTTATTAACGCATAGAGAAAAAGTAAAGCCAGCTAAGCCGATGAAAAAGCCAAGAGCACTGAAAGCAGTGCGTGCAAATGAAGTCTACACTTGGGATATCACCTATTTACCAACGAGCGTAAAAGGGCAATTTTTATACTTATATTTAGTGATGGACATTTTTAGTCGAAAGGTTGTTGGCTGGCAGGTTTACGACACACAGTTAAGTGAATTAGCCGCGGATTTAATGAAGGATATTTGCAGTCGGGAGCAAATAAAGCGCGAGCAAGTTACGTTACACTCAGATAATGGCAGCCCAATGAAAGGCGCGACATTACTGGCAACATTACAGGAGTTAGGGATTGTGCCATCATTTAGTCGACCGTCAGTAAGTAATGACAATCCATACTCTGAGTCGTTATTTAAAACGTTAAAGTATCGCCCAGAATACCCAGAAAAGCCATTTGAAGATATAAGCGCAGCAAGAGAATGGGTAAGTGGGTTCGTTGATTGGTACAATAATGAGCACCTACACAGTGGTATAAAATTTGTGACGCCAAACCAACGTCATTCAGGTTTAGATAAAGAAATATTAGCTAAGCGTCAGCAGGTAAACGACGCAGCTAAATTGAATAACCCAAGCCGTTGGTCAGGGAAGTCACGAGACTGGTCAATGATAAATGAAGTAAATTTAAACCCTGAGAAAAAAGAAGAAATGCGGGCGGCATAAAATTTAACTTGAGGCGACAACTAACTTGAAAAACTCCGG
>NZ_BADW01000049.1:0-195 GCF_000241165.1 Pseudoalteromonas sp. BSi20439 | reverse complement strand
ATTTTAAACTTGTATAATGACTACCTTGGTCTGAATGAAACATCAGTCCTGTCGGTTTTCCTCTACTTTCATACGCGAGTTCAAGTGCTTTTAACGTTAAATTAGTATCTGGCGACAACGACATGGCCCAGCCAACTACTTTACGTGCAAATAAATCAATAACAACGGCTAAATAAGCCCAGCGATTACCTACCC
>NZ_BADW01000050.1:0-23575 GCF_000241165.1 Pseudoalteromonas sp. BSi20439 | reverse complement strand
GCATAAGTTTTCTTTTGTGAGTTAAATCGACTTCCATCATTATGATTTCTTTTTTACAGGAAACACCTTAAACCAAAATGCCATTTCAAAAACAAAGCCCGCAATAATAAAAATAAATAAGCCGGTAGTGCTACCGTATGAATAACACGCAATAGCGGCAATAATTAATGCAGCTAAAATCAACCATTTTATAAATACATTCATCTCTAATACCCTATTGGTTAATAATATAATTTGAATTAGCAACTATCAGTTATTTCTTGATTCTTTAATAAAGCGATATCTAAATTCAGACAAGTAACCGAGTACCATAACCAACATTGTAGAATTAAAATCACCATTAATAAGAAGCGTCCAAATATACTCTTTAGTATTAAAGCTGATGTATACGCTCATTACAAAAGCAACAATGCTACATCCCTTAAATGTCCATGAATATTCACCAAAAAAAGACTCAAACATACTTTTGTCAATAGGTTTATCTTCCATAATAACTCCTTGCATTTACGACGTTTTTTAATAAGTTTGCTTATCGTAATAGTTAGCTTATTGTGTGTCTATTATATCGTTAAAGTTAAATGTTACGGTTTGTTTCTGCATCGCTTTTATTATCAATAAGGGTTATTTGAAGAACCTTAAGTTACCAGTGTGTCCATACAAGTACATCCTAGCTTAAAACAAGTTACTAGATGATTTAATTCAAAGGTAAATTTTTTGTTGCCACAAAAGGGACTAATGAGTACTTTAATTAAATAACTAGTTTTATAACCTAACCTAGTTATTAAGTACTAAATACAATTTCATACCTTAAATTTATACAGGAGATTTTCCTTGCTTGATATCATCGCGCTTTTTATAAAAGTAAATCATTACAAAACATTTAATGAAGCGTCAGTAAAGTTAAATATTCCTTTACCCACGTTACAAAGAAAAATAAAAAAACTTGAAGAAGACTTATCGTTAGCGTTGTTTTATCGTGAAAAAGGAAGGCTGCGGTTAACAGAGCCTGGAAAGAGTTTTTATAGCCACTGCCTAGCCCATGTAGAAGGTTTACAAACTACGCTGTGCAATTTTAAGAATTTCAGTGAAAATAAAGTGAGTAAAATTAAACTAATAGCGCCGCAAAACTTTATAAAGAGTGTGTACTTCTCAGGCGTTATAAATCAATTCACATTACTTTATCCAAATATTAAGATTCATATGATGCTATCGGATGAACGCCTTGATTTAAAAGCCACTGAGTTTGATTTAGCCATTAGAATTGGAAAACTAGATAGCTCACAAAATATATGTAAAGTTATTAACCAAATGAGTTTTGTTTTAGCTTGTTCATCGAGTTTAATTGAGCAATATGGCATACCAAGTAATTTTGACGATTTAGCTAAACTACCCCACATATCGTGCTCGCCATTCGAAAACTGGTCCTTTAAAGCAAATAAAAGTGAACAGGTAATTTTTAAACCTCAAGCCAACTTTATTTCTAACGATATAGAAATGTGTGCATTAGCTGCTATTGAAGGAAGAGGTGTTTATTATGGTCCAAAATATTGTTTATTACCGCATATAAAAGACCAAAGCCTAGTAGAGGTATTAACTCAGTACACACCCATTAAGCGAGATGTAAACCTGATATGGCCTAATAAACTAATTCCAAAAAGTACACGCTACTTAATCGATTTTTTAGAGCATTCTCTTAAAGGGATCAAAATGTAGATACCTCATCACTTATACTTTTATTAATTTTTTGTAATGTTTAAGCAACTAATTTTTTTGAAAAACCAACTTTCATTTAAGTCTCTATAAAAAATTAGCGAGTTCTTTAGAATCAAAATCGGTCCAAAATTAGATTATTTAATTAGGGCCTAGTTTAAATATAATTTTTTAAAGGATGTAACTTAATGAAAAAAATATTACCCCTATTGCTTTTGTCACACACTAGTTTTGTAAGTGCCAACACAACGGCAATTTATCCAGATCAACTTAAAAATGAAAGCTTAGGCGCTGGATTATGCTCAGCTGATAATAGATTAATAACAAAGGCCGAAGCGCAAACCTACAGAAACGAGCTTATTAATAAAATGGGTAAGTGGCAAATAACGGGATTAGCTGATGGTTGGGTTATTATGGGCTCTGGCTACGCAGGTGAAATAAAACAAGGGTCTGCTGCAAATTCTTGGTGCTACCCTACCGATCCCATTAATGAAATTCCTACATTAAGTCCAGTAAAAGTATCCCCTGGCAGTCAAAGCCAAATTGAATGGGACTTAGTAAATCAAAAAGAGAGTTTTATAAAACCCCTTTCATACCTTGCTCACACAATGGGATTTGCGTGGGTTGGTGGAAATCGCTCAAGCTATGTGGGTGATGACATGGAGGTATCTAAAGCAGGCTCTGGATGGAAAATACAAGGTTATAATGGGGGCAGCTGTGATGGTTATCGATGTGATGAAAAATCAGCTATTACCGTATCTAACTTTGAATATGTGATGGATAACGAATCATATAAAATAACAGGTGATATTGTTGCTGCCGACAAAGAACTAATTAAAACGTTAACAGTCCCTGCAGTGAATGACACGTCAGCAGCTCAAATGTCAGTCGTTACCATTGAATACGATGCTGCTACTAATTGGTCTAAAACAAATGACTACAGTATTTCTGAGTCTGTTACATTATCCAATACATGGAAATCCCCTTCAGTTACTGGCGGATCAGACACTTCGTTATCGGTTACTATAGCAGCAGAGCAAGCATGGGGAACAAGTAACGGCGGCTCAGAAGCTGAACGTGTTGTTGTACAGGCAAGAACCAATGTACCAGCATTCACAAAGCTTAATGCTAAGGTCGATTTGTTTAAATCATCAATATCGTATCCTTATTCATTCGATGCTGATATTACTTACGATCTATCAATAAATGGCTTTATGCGTTGGAGAGGCAATGCTTTATTAAGCCATCCTGAAAACAGACCTAATGACACTGCTAATTTTGTAATAGGCCGTTGGGCAGGTCAAGAAAAGAGCATTGAGTATCAATGGGAACACCGCTATATACCAGGTGAGAATAAAAAATGGGATTGGCCTTGGATGATACAACAAACAAGCTTATCAACAATGCAATACTATTTAAGTCATGTTTTAAGACCTAAAAAAACAACCCTAACAGGCCACTTTTATGCACAAAGCCAATTTGCTGGTAGCGTTTATTTTGGTGATGAAACCCCACTTGTCACTAACCAAAGAAGTAAGCGAAGTGTTTCAGCTAGTGATTACTCAAGTGCAGAAAAATTAAAAAAAGAGTTTGAAGATGCTGGTTTTAAAAATGTAGTTGTTAATATTGAAATGATTGATTTATAAATCCCCGTGGGCTCTCATAATGAGAGCCCTATTTTATAAATTTACACAAAAATATAATTATCACACGCCTATTTTACTTTATTAGAAAACACATACAGCTCAACCCAACCTCGCCTTTAGTTTATTTAAAAGTTATGCTTTGATGTTAGAAGAAGTATTGATCTCCTTTGTCTATTAAACATATTTCAGCAAAAGTGATTATAAAAATAATAAGAGAACAGCAATGACACAAAATACAAACAACAGCGTAGTAATACTCAGTGCGGTTCGTACCGCAATTGGTGGCTTTGGTGGCAGCCTTAAAGATTTTAGCCCCGCTGAGCTTGGCACTCTGTGCGCAAAAGAAGCACTAAACCGATCTCAGCTTACCCCTGACCAAATTGGCTCATGTGTGGTAGGCAAAGTTATTCATAACGGCCCAAAAGACGCTTACCTATCAAGGGTTATTGGACTAGATGCTGGGTTACCTATAAGCAGCCACGCTGTAACGCTTAATCGCTTATGTGGTTCAGGGCTTGAAGCAATCATACAAGCGGCACAACAAATTCAATTAGGTGATGTAGATGCAGCCCTTGCTGGCGGAGCAGAAAGCATGAGTAGCTCTGCCTACACCCTCGAAAGTAACCGCTGGGGGCAAAAAATGGGTAATAGCACTATGGTTGATGAGCTCACCACGACCTTACAAGACCCATGGGATAATAACCCGATGGGAATAACAGCTGAAAACATTGCAGAAAAATATTCAATTAGCCGTCAGCAACAAGACGAGTACGCAGCAAACAGCCATAATAAAGCTGCAAAAGCCATTGCTGCAGGTCATTTTAAACAGCAGATTGTGCCTATCGAGATTAAATCACGTAAAGGGACGCACATTTTTGACACCGACGAACATGTTCGCGCCGATACCACAGTCGATAAGCTTGCAACTTTAAAGCCCTACTTTAAAAAAGATGGAACCGTTACCGCAGCAAGCTCATCCGGTATAAACGATGGTGCAGCCATGTTGGTACTTATGTCAGAGCAAAAAGCTAATGAGCAGGGCTTAAAACCGCTCGCTCGTTTAGTGGGTTATGCCAGAGCCGGCGTTGATCCTACTTTAATGGGTATCGGCCCTATTCCTGCAGTAAAGCAGGTTTTTGAAAAAACGGGTTTAACACTTGACGATATAGATGTGATTGAATCTAACGAGGCCTTTGCAGTACAAGCACTGTGCGTTACAAACGAATTAAACTTTCCTGCCCATAAGGTAAACCCGAATGGTGGTGCAATTGCCTTAGGCCACCCTGTTGGCGCAACGGGTGCAATTTTATCAACTAAATGCTTGTACGAACTCAAACGAACTCAAGGCAAATATGGGCTAGTCACAATGTGTATTGGTGGCGGGCAAGGCATAGCAGCCATTTTTGAAGCGCTTTAATGAGTAAAGCTAAATCATTTTTGTAGTAATAAAGTTGATAATTGAATTGGCTAGTCACATAACTAGCCAATTCAATATTTACACCAATTAACTAAAAACGCCAAATAAGTTAAGTACAACGAGTAAAGCGCCAAATAGACCCGAAAGTGTTAATAACCAATAAAAGATACATCCAAGAAATCTATCGAATTTGGTTGTATTTTCAAATAACAACGAAGAGTGCGCATACATAAAAGAAAACTTACTTTTTTCAATTTTAAGTAACCAACGCCTTGGCAAGGAGAATGCTTGAGCAACATTTATAATATCCCAACCACTAATAACCTCTAGACCGAGTATATCTTTTGTTTTAGGGTTTTTTCTTAATTTACGTACGGTCATTTGGCCAAAAACTACATAAAGGATCCCAGAAATAATAGATGACATAATTAATATAGCGACCCAAATTTCTCTATCACTCATAATTTATTAACCTGCTCCATAATATAATCATATATCCCTCCGGCATCTTCTTTTACAATTTCGTTAACTTTCTTACGCCTAATAAAACACCACCAAATGAAATTAAAAATAATATTGGTAAAAACAGTAATGTTTGGGTGTTGTCTAGATTTATACCTGGGCTGCCAATAACCGCCAGCGTATTAATTAACAGTAGTATTAAGCTTGATTGCAGATAGCCCTTGTAACCTATAGCCCCTGCGAATAACAGCATAATAAATGAACCTGAAACTGCAGGCGTAAAAGGCGCCGCGGCGAGTAACATACAAACAAACGAAAATATAACAGCACATCCAATTATTACTTTAAACATAACAACCTCCATGATAAATGGCTTTAATCCACCAGCTATTTATAACTGTATTACTAAAAATCGTATTCCACTTAACAGGTATCAACTAATTTTTAGTTTATTAATAACCCCAATATAAAAACTACCTATTTCCAAACTGCCGTTCACAAGGCTCGCCATCTCTATCACCGTCCATTTTAGTATTTGGGCAATGTTGAATAAAAAATAATGCCTCTGCATACGAGGTCATTTGGCTACAATGTTGGCGGCCATCACAACGAAATGTTGGTGGTGTTTTATTAAGTGAGCTTGAACTCGCGGGCATAAATGACTCTAAGTTAGCATTAGTTACGACTGGTGTTTGCTTGGTATTTAAAAAACCGGTTTTATACACACTAAAACCAATACTAAAAATAATACCAAGTGTTATAAGTTTCATTAAAGGTGAGTTCTTACCTGAGGTTTTACTTATTCTAACCGGCCTTGATGAAGCTTTTATGTGTGGTTGTGCGAGTACGCCCTCAATACGGCAATTTACAGCTTTAGTTTTACCGTTAGGCTCAGTCGCAACCTCAAAATAGATAATGTCACCCACTTTAGGTTTACGACACATATGTTTTAGCGATGAAATGTGTATAAAGGTATCGTGTTGTAGTGTGCTTGATTTAATAAAGCCAAAGCCTTTATCGTCATTCCAAGATTTTAATAATCCTTTGTTCATCCTTGAATCATCCATTTAATAGCTGTTAATTTTACACCCGTTTTAAAAAAGGTTTAAAACCAAGCAAGCCTTAGTGAGTTAAACTTAGCAATTTTCCCTATTAACTAACTCATTTTGCAAAAAAGCGTATTTTTGCTTCTTTTAATGTGCTTAAAAATACAGAAAACGCACAAATTCCGCCCCCCATAAACGCAATTTGAAAGCTTGATAGTGACGAGAAACTAAATTGCTGAGAATACATGTACTGCCCAAATAACTGTGCAAAGGTAGCCACACCTAAAATAATTAACAATGGGCACACAACTAGCGTAAACCAAAACCAAATACGTTTAATACCTTTCATAATTAATACCTTTCATAAATAATCCTTTTCCTTAATTTGACTTAGAAATTAATTAGCTAGTGAGCCACTAGCTTTTTATTTTAAAAGCAACTTATAAGGTTCCCGCATGAATTTGATGTCTGAAGTCAAGATTTGACCCCTATGGTTTGTTATGCATTAAAACCCATAGTACTTGCCGATAGCTGTAGCCAATAGACTACCAGCAGCACCAACCTTAACATCCCATAGTGTTGACGCTGCTTTAGAAACCATTGTGCCCATCCAGCCCGATACGGCTGAACCAAAGTTACCAGATTCTACTTCCGCACTACCTTTATCGGTTTCTAGTGCAACTTGAAGTGACTCTATATCCTCATCACTAACTTTATTTTGTTTGAGGACTTCGATTAAGGAAGCCATATCATTTTTGTTTACGGTATTACGAATAGTTTGAGTATTTGAATCACCAACTACGATAGTGGCATTATCACCAAAAACTGCATTGTTAAATAAATCTGACACGCCAACCTCTTTCGCTCTTGTTTTCATATCACTCAACTCCATTTCATTTGGAAATTTTTCAGACAATTCCAAAACGAAATCTAAAAGTCGAGTCGTAACCTCTGTCAATATTTGCGTCATCGCACCAGCAGAATGAACAGCCCAAGCGGTTTCTACACCATAGCTAGTATCAAAACCCTCAGACAGGAGTGGATAGAACTCAGGTGCGATACTTACCTGCAAATTTTCTTGAGTTGAATACTGCTCGATAACAGCTATGCTGTCCATCAAGTATTTAGTGTCTAGCCTTTCACGTATTTCATCATCTAAGTGCATCAAAGGCAGAGTTTGATTCTGATATCTGTATACAGAATTACTCAAATTGCCTTTAACTGTAAGATGCAGTTTCCTATAGGAGGGGACAGACTCACGATTTCCATATCCTCTGAGCTCACTATCAACCCAATCGAAAAGCTCTTTCTCACCTAACTGATGAAGAAGTACTTTTGTTTTCAACAATGCTACTTTTAAGTTGCTTTCTCCAGAGCTTAACAACTCGATAATTTCTTCGATTAACTTCATTTACTTACCAAACTCAAATTTAATGCATAACGCCCCACTAAGAGGCAAAAAATTGTTGGTTAAAATAAGCGAGGCACGAGCAAAAGCCAACTGTTTTTTGTCCTGCTTAAGTGGCTTGTTATAAGCCCTTTACAAGGTTAATATAAACCAATGAAAGAAGCTAGTTGTCTGATTTAATTAATAAAGGTCGAAAATGTCTGATTTAACCACTAAAGAACGTAGAAAACTAGAAACTTTTTTTGAAATGAGTAGTGGTTATTTTTTAGATTTTTCTAATAATTCTTTAGCGCAATTTATTGCAGAATCTGTAGATATAGAGCTTTATTCAGATAAATACGAAATTGGTTCAGGCTCAAAAGCGAATAGAATGCGCGCTATATGGGATTTAGAATCTAATCAATTAGTTGGTAAATTAATTCGTGATATAATTGAAGATGATGACGATAAACATTTACTACACCCATACAACAAAAATAGGAATCAGGAATTAAAAAGGCATTGTTTACAGATTGCTATGAGGTTAGAAAACACTAGTTTTCCTGTAGCTCCCTCCCCAACAAAACAACCAAACATTATAAATACCCAAGTTCACAACGCTCCAGTTATGCATCCATCCGCTGCAGGGGTATTTAAAGCAGTGTCGCAACCTTTCCCTCAAGAGCATCCAGTTTACAACACGCCTATTACACCCCAGAAGAATAAGGTGTTTATTGTTCATGGTCATGATGATTTGGCAAAAGAACAATTAGCTCGATTTGTAAGTCAAATAGGGCTTGAGCCAATAATATTGCATGAGCAAGCTAGTTCAAGTAAAACGATAATTGAAAAAATTGAAAAGTATGCTGGTGAAGTATGTTTTGCCATTGTTTTATATACACCCTGTGATCAAGGCTCTAAGGCTGGGTTAACTGAGCTATCACCAAGAGCTCGTCAAAATGTAATTTTTGAACATGGGTATTTCATAGGGAAACTAGGTAGAGAAAACGTAACTGCAATAGTTAAAGGGAATATCGAAAAACCAAACGATATTAGTGGAGTTGTTTACGAAAATTTTGATGCTGCTGGAGCATGGAAGTTCAAATTAGCAAAAGAAATGAAAGAGTCAGGCTGTGAAATAGATATGAACAGAATTATTTAAACATACGCCAAACCTATCAGGGCTTATAACAACTTTGTCTACGACATTTGTCGTTTTATAAACCGACAAATGTCCATATATTACATTGCATTTATCTTAGCCCTCAAATAAACACCTGTAAACAACTAGTTAACTGCTGCTCATGCTTAATAAATGCAGAAATACCCCAAAATGGTGGAGATCAGTAATATTAGACAAAACACTACTACTGTATAAATAAACAGCACAGCTAAATATGCCATTTTTCGCTTATAAAACATTCAGCTCACTGGCTGGTAATTTAGCTCGATGGTTTTAATTTTTGCTGCTGTTTATTATGATGTACGTATTCCCTGCCTTTTTAAATCCATTAAGGTTTTCAGTCATTTCATTAAGGATTATCTCATGTCTAGCTATAACGAATCTCCAGAGCAAATTGCACAAGCCACTGAGGGCTATGTGATGCAACAAACTATGTTGCGTATTAAAGATCCAAAACCGTCGCTGGCATTTTATGAAAACGTATTAGGTATGAAGCTGTTAGGAAAGTACGACTTTCCTGGTATGGAGTTTACCTTGTACTTTTTAGGCTATGAGCAAGATATGCCTATAGGCGATGATAAAGAAAAAACCCAGTGGGTGTTTCGCCGCCCTGCGCTGATTGAGCTTACCCATAACTGGGGCACTGAAAACGACGACAGCTTTACCGGTTATCACAGTGGTAATGAAGAACCAAAAGGCTTTGGCCATATTGGTATAAGCGTGCCCGATGTATACGCTGCTTGTGAGCGCTTTGCTAAATACGATGTGGAGTTTGTAAAACAGCCAGATGGCGGCTCAATGAAGGGCCTTGCATTTATTAAAGACCCTGACGGTTACTGGATTGAAATACTTTCGCCAGAGGGCATTACAGACATTATTCAATCACAATAAAAACTATTAAACATAAAAAAGCCTGCAAATGCAGGCTTTTTGTTTACAAGTACTGTGAAAAACTTGAATTTTTTTAACGACGTAGTGCGTCTATACGTGCATCAAGCGGTGGGTGAGATGAAAACAACTCAGCCATGCCTTTACCACTGGCTATACCAAAGGCCATCATTGAGCCTTCTAATTGCGATGGGTGGTTTTGCTTTAATCGCTCAAGGGCTGAACGCATTTTATCTGCGCCTACCAACTGAGCTGCACCGTTGTCGGCTGCAAATTCACGTTTGCGGCTGTAATGAGCAACCACCACACTGGCTAATACACCAAATAATACTTGGAATAACATATCAAATAAGAAGTAAGTCCAGCTGCTGCCGCCCTCTTCTTCATCGCTATTTATAAAATTATCTACAATTCCCGCCAGTACTTTTGCGGCAAAAATAACAAAGGTATTAACCACGCCTTGAATAAGCGTTAGCGTTACCATGTCGCCATTAGCCACGTGCGATACTTCGTGCGCAAGCACTGCCTCGGCTTGATCTTGGGTCATGTTGTGTAATAAACCCGTACTTACCGCCACCAGCGAGTTATTTTTACTCGGGCCGGTTGCAAAGGCGTTCATTTCTGGGCTGTCGTAAATAGCCACTTCTGGCATGTTAATACCGGCTTTTTTAGCTTGAGCAGCCACAGTGCTTACCAGCCATTGTTCGGTTTCGGTACGAGGTTGGGTGATCACTTGCGCACCGGTTGATTTTTTGGCGATCCATTTCGACATAAATAACGAAATAAACGACCCACCAAAACCAAATACAGCAGCTATTAATAAAATACCACCTAAGCTACGATGGCTTAAGCCCAGCGCACTCATTATTATTGAAAGCACAACACCTAATACCAACATAACCGCTAAGTTAGTTAATAAAAACAAAAATACACGTTTCATACATGGTCTCCAAAAATAACATTTATTGCTGAGCGATTTCTTTTTGTTGATCGGCTATAGCAATCACTGCGTTATGACACACTATGTCATAACGTCAGCGCCATTCTGTGACAAACTATGTCACAACACAAGGGTTATTTATGGATTTAGTAATAATTTTTCAAGCAGGGTTTTATAAATTTGTAATTTAGGGGTTTGCTCGGTATAGGGGCTTATAGCAAGCATTGGAAAAGGTAAGCGTGCTTTAAGTGAATCTAAGTTTGCTTGGTATTCATCCATAGTGGCATCAACTTGGTTAGCAATCCAGCCAATGCAATTAACACCCATACTTTGCATATGGGCTGCAGTGAGTAAAGCATGATTAATACAGCCAAGTTTCATCCCTACCACTAATATTACGGGTAGTTGCTCTGCTTTTACCCAGTCATATAAATATTCGTTATTATTAATTGGCAATGCCCAGCCGCCCGCACCTTCTGTTAGCAGGTAGTCTGCACCTTGTTGCTTCACATTTTTATAAGCGGTACGTAGCTTTTCAACGCTTAGGGTTACTCTCACTTGCTCTGCTGCAATGTGCGGAGCTATGGCGGGCTCAAAAGCAAACGGATTAATAATGTCGTATTTAGCACTCACAGTCGCGCTTTCCATTAGCATTAAAGCATCGGCATTAACGAGCTGATCAAACGCAAGTTCACACCCTGATGCAATAGGTTTAAAACCTATTGCACGCTGCTTATGTTGGGCGAGTAACTTTAATAGCAAACTAGTTACGTGGGTTTTACCAGCGTCGGTATCGGTACCGGTAATAAAAAATTGCTGCATTGCCTTACCTTTAAATTTTTGCTTTTTCTAATGATAACAATACCACATGGTAAGATACATGGGCTTGGTTGTTTACAAGCGGATACGCCGCACATACTTTTTGTAGCGCCGATTTAGTTAATAAACCAGGGCGCTGCGTTGCTTTATTTTGCGACGTTGCACCAATGGCTTTAATTGAGCTAATCGCTTTAAGCGGGCTGGTAAACTCATCGGTAAAAATAACCTTTGTCGCGTTATTAACAATAAACCCTGCCTTTTTGACCGATTGGTTTATATTATCGCTACTTAAAAAGTTATTAATGTGGCTATGCGAATCGAGCGCGGCAAACGCCGTTTTTATTTCATGTAGTGAGCCTTCTACCACCGTACTTATGTACGCCTGCCCACCGGGCTTTAAAGCTGAATGTAATGAATACATTAGCATTTCAAAATTAGCCGACCATTGCATTGCAAAATTACTAAATACCACATCAATACTATTTTGTTGTAATGGCAAATTATCCATGTCGGCGCAAATACGCGGTGCGTTTACTGCACTATTTTTAAGCATGTTGAGGCTTAAATCCATGGCAATTACCTGTTTGTATATTCCTTGTAACGCTTGGGTATTCACTAACGGCCCCGCGCCTAAATCAATACAGTGTTTGTGCTTTGTGCTCGCATCAAGCTTAATGAGTTTAATTAAATCGATTGCTGCTTGTTTTTGCACATGCGCATGGGCTACATATTGGTTTGCCGCCGTTGAAAACTTGCGTTGCGTTACCTGCTTTAAACTACTAACAGCTAAACAAGCTAACGGTGACTTTATACACGAGTTCGTATTTGTAGCTTGTGCGCTTGTCATGCAATGGCCTTTTTTAAACAATTTACCAATGTTGTTATGTCTTGCTCGGTATGGGCGGCGGTTAAGGTAACGCGTAGCCTTGATGTATTATGCTGCACCGTGGGCGGACGAATAGCGGTTAGCCAAATCCCATGTTGTTTGAGCTGCTCACAGGCTTTTAAAGTCTGTTCGGCACACCCTAAAACTAAGGGTTGAATGGCAGTGGTCGAATCCATTAAGGCAATTTTGTGCTCATTGGCTAAACGTTTAAATAAAGCAATATTGGCGTTTAATTTTGCTCGCTTGTGATTTGCATCACGTATGGTTTTAATTCTTGATAATGTATGCGAAGCAATAAATGGCGACATTGCGGTCGAATAAGTGTAATCGCGGTTAAACTGCAGCATGTAATCAATAAATTCACTTGAACCTAATACACACGCCCCGCTACTTGCCACCGCTTTACCAAAGGTGATCACTAAAATATCTGGTAAATTATCTGCCGCTATAAGTGGCTCACAGCTTCCCAAACCCGATTTTCCCAGTACGCCAAAGCCATGCGCATCGTCTATCATTAACCAGGCGTTATGTGCTTTAGCTAAACTAAGTAACTCAATTAATGGTGCTTGGTCGCCATCCATTGAGAATACACCCTCACTCACGATCAGTTTATACTTAGCATTGGACTTTTCGAGCCGTGAACGTAAATGATTCATGTCGTTATGGTTAAAGCGCACAAGTGCTGCGTTTGCATGCAATGCGCCGTCGATTAAGCTCGCATGATTAAGTTTATCCTGAAAAATCGCACTTTGTTGAGCAATGGCTTTATCTTGAAATAGCGCTTTTATAACACTGCTATTAGCACTAAAGCCCGAATTAAACAGCATGGCATTGTTATAGCCCAACTGAGCACATAAGTATTTTTCGAGCTGTTGCTGCGCACCTTGATAGCCAGTAACTAAAGCAGAGCTATGACTTCCTAAGCTCTGCATGCCTTCAAACAAAGTGGGCTCATCGGCAAAGCCTAGGTAGTCGTTACTGGCAAAGTTAAGATAGCGTTTATTATCAACTATAATTTCACGCGCACTGGCTTGCTCAATAACATAACGCTTGCGGTTGAGCGCGCTTTGCTGGCGCGCTTGTAAATGGCTATTTATAAAATCAAATGACATAGCAATACACAATGTTAAGCAGGATAAAACAATTCTGAACTGGCTTTATCGGCCACTTTAGAAGATAACGACGCAGCAACGGCTTCATCTGAATAGTCTTCTGCCGTTTCAGGGTTCATACCCAGTTTTTTAATTAATTGCATATCGGCATCAGCTTCTGGGTTTTCTGTAGTCAGGAGTTTATCACCATAAAAAATGGAATTAGCACCGGCAAAAAAACACATCGATTGCATTTGCTCATTCATTGCGCTGCGCCCTGCCGATAAACGCACATAGCTGTGCGGCATCATAATACGCGCGGTGGCAATAGTACGAATAAACTCAAACTGATCTAAGTCGTCTACGTTTTCAAGCGGTGTCCCTTTTACTTTTACTAGCATGTTAATGGGGACGCTTTCTGGTTGCTGCGGCAAATTAGCCAATTGCATTAATAACCCATAACGATCGCTGGGTTGCTCACCCATACCGACAATACCACCAGAACAAACTTTCATACCGGCATCACGCACATGATCGATAGTGTTTAGTCTATCTGCAAAGGTACGGGTAGATATAATTTGTTCGTAATATTCAGGTGAGGTATCTAAATTATGGTTATAGTAGTCAAGCCCTGCATCACTCAATGCATGGGCTTTTTCATTAGTAAGCTTGCCCAACGTCATACAGGTTTCAAGGCCAAGCTCTTTTACTTCTTTAACCATTTTTGAAATGTACGGCATATCACGATCTTTAGGATCTGACCACGCAGCGCCCATACAAAAACGGGTGGCGCCTTTTTGTTTTGCAAGGCGTGCTTGCTCTACCACTTTTTCTACTTCTAGCAGGCGCTCTCGTTCTAGGTCGGTTTTATAATGACCAGACTGCGGGCAATATTTACAATCTTCAGGGCAAGCACCTGTTTTTATTGATAGTAAAGTAGAAATTTGCAACTGATTAGGATTAAAATTAGCACGGTGTACGGTCGCGGCTTTAAAAAGCAGATCGTTAAACGGCATTTCAAATAAGGCTTTAACCTCGCTATGGGTCCAATCGTGGCGAACTGTTGCAAGCTCCATAATACTCTCTTTTATTTTTTGCTCTTGGTGTTATTGGCTTAGAATACGTATTGCCGTACCATTGTCAACGAACTCCACTTAGTTAAAGTTTACATATGAACACAAAACAAACAATAGACCTTGATTTTGACCGAAATCACATTTGGCACCCTTATACATCAATGACTCAACCAATTCCGGTTTACCCTGTTACACACGCCAATCACAACCTTATCTACTTAGAAACAGGTGAAAAACTCATTGATGGTATGGCCTCTTGGTGGAGCGCAATACATGGCTACAATCATCCCGTTTTAAATCATGCGATGACAGAGCAAATCAATAAAATGAGCCATGTAATGTTTGGCGGCATTACCCATTACAGCGCAGTGGAGCTTTGTAAAAAGCTAGTAGCGATAACGCCTGAACATTTAAACAAAGTATTTTTAGCCGACAGTGGCTCGGTAAGTGTTGAAGTCGCGATTAAAATGGCACTGCAGTATTGGTTAAGCCAAGGTATTACTACTAAACAAAAGTTAATGACTCCGTTTAAGGGCTATCATGGCGATACTTTTGCGGCCATGAGTGTGTGCGATCCGGTTAATTCTATGCATAGCTTGTACTCTGGCTTTTTACCTGAGCATGTATTTGTACCTGCACCTGTTAGCCAATTTAATGACGAGTTTAATCAAGCCGAGTCGGATGAACTAGAACACTATTTTTTAAATCACCACCAGCACGTTGCCGCCTTTATTATTGAACCCATAGTACAAAACGCAGGAGGAATGAACTTTTATCACCCTGATTATTTAGCCTGTGTGCGCAAGTTATGTACTCAATACAATGTACTGCTCATTTGCGATGAAATTGCTACGGGCTTTGGCCGTACCGGTACAATGTTTGCTGTAGAGCACGCCAATGTACAGCCAGATATACTTTGCATTGGCAAGGCACTCACCGGCGGCAGCATGACTTTATCAGCCACGTTAACGACCGACAAAATAGCAATAGGCATTAGCGAAGGTGAAGCCGGTGTTTTGATGCACGGACCTACATTTATGGGTAATCCTCTCGCCTGCGCCGTAGCGTGTGCCAGTATAGACTTGTTGCTGGAACAAAATTGGCAACGGCGAATTTGTGAAATAAACCAAGCGTTACAGCAATTACATCAGTGTAACTCACTTACTGATGTAGCAAATGTTCGCACTTTAGGTGCCATTGGCGTGGTAGAGCTGACAGATGAGGCAGGAATAGTAGATGTAGCTAAAGTTCAGGCTTATTTTGTTAGCCAAGGAGTGTGGATACGACCCTTTGGTAAACTAATTTACCTAATGCCGCCATATATAAGTGACGATACCAGTATAAAACACCTTTGTGATGCAATATATAACGCTATAAAGGGTAAACATTACGTATAGATGGTTAATTATTTTAGCCACGAAAGTTAAAATTTAATTGATATATCCATTTAGTTATTATTCCTCTGTAAAGTTTAGTAAATTTAGTCCTTTGGCTTGATTTAGTATGTTGATCTGAAAGTTCTTTAGGGATATGATAATGACTATCATTTACAATAACATTTATGGACTCACTTGCTATGAAAATATTACTTAAGCCTGCCAAGACATTAAGTGCAACTTTTTTACTCGCCTCTGCGATTTTTGCACAACCGGCACTTGCTAATGGCCCAATTGGTGAGCATGTTAATCACCTTCAAGCTAATTTAAAAACCTACAACGAAGACGTTGAGTGGATGGTTTCAAAGGTTGATACCCTAGTAAGCAATTACGAGAAAAAAGGCGCTAAAGCAGTTAACACTGATGACTTAATTGAGTACTGGGAATCGGTTAAATTTCACAGTGCCATAGAAACAAATTATGTCCCTGTGTATGCCTCTATTTGGCAAGGTTTGTATGGCATAAAAATGGCTATTGATAACAAAAAGCCAACGTCAGAAGTACGTACGCAGCAACAAGCAATGAACAATGCATTATGGCAAGGCCTTGGCGCAGTTAAGCTTGCGGCTCAGTTTCAACAAAAAGGGTTATTAAAAAGCGTTACAGCCACAGCAACAAAAGAAATGACGCAAAGCGCGACCATTGATGAAATTAAACACAAATTAGACCGAGTGGTCGCTAAATACGCAGAACGCTTAAACGATGAAGCAACTAGTATAGTTCACGATACTTACCTGCATTTATTTGAAGGCGTTGAAGGCACACTCATTGAGCAAGACGCTAACTTAGTAGAAGTACTTGAAAAAGACTTTAATGTAACGCTACCGCAGGCTATTTCAACTAATAAAACTGTAGACCAAGTACGTGACGTGGTTGTTGATATGCAAACTAAGTTAACTCGTGCACAAACGCTAATTGAAAAAGCTGAAAAATCACGTAAGGATGTATTTTAAGTGAAACGCAGAACCTTTATTCAAGGCTTAGCTGCGTTAGGGGTAGCGGGTGCTTTGCCGCTATCGCTTTCACGTGCGTTTGCCGCTGATATCGCCAACCCCGTGTCGGTAGATACATTACCTAAACTTAAAGGCGCATTAACCCTTTATTTAGGGCGTGGTGAAGGTGGCTTATACGAAAATGTATTACAAGCCATTCAAAAAAAGAACCCAGATTTAGATCTTGCTATTCGACGCGGCCCAACTGCGGCATTGGCTAATACGATTGTTGCTGAAGCTAAGGCAGGTGTTAAACGTGCCGACTTATTTTGGGCTGTCGACTCGGGTGCTATTGGTTTAGTAACCGATGCCGGCCTTGCTAAACAATTGCCAAATGATTTATCCGCACAGCTACAGCCACAGTTTAGATATGATGAGTGGGCACCTGTAACTGGTCGTATACGTACTTTGCCTTTTAATACTGAGCGCTTAACCAAAGAGCAAATTCCAACAAGCATTATGGAAATTGCAGACAGTGATTTAAGTATTGGTTGGGCACCCGCTTATGCTTCTTTTCAATCGTTTGTTACCGCTATGCGAATTTTAGAAGGCGATGATAAAACTGCTAAATGGCTTAAAAAAGTGCAAAAACGCTCAAAAACTTACGCTGGCGAACTCGGTGTGGTAATGGGCGTTGAACGTGGTGAAGTAGATATTGGTTTTGCTAATCACTACTACACGTTACGTTTGAAGTCTGGTAAGCCCGACGCTAAACTTGATCTTGCATTTACACAGCAAGATGCCGGTTGTTTAGTGAATGCCTCTGGTATTTTATCGTTATCTGACGACCCACTAGCAACTAACTTTATGCGCTATTTACTCAGTGTTGAAGTACAAAGTTATTTAGCCAGTGAAGCGTATGAAATTCCGCTAGTAAATGGCATAAAGCAACCTGATGGCTTGCCTAAATTAACCAGTATTTCGCCACCTAAAATAGACTTAACTCAGTTGGCTGACTTACGTCCAACTATTGACTTAATGCGCAGCAGCGGCGTTTTATAATGCGAATACCACCATCTTATCCTATGGCGCTGCTTGCAGCGCTTGTTACCCTTACTCCTATTTTTGTTTTAATAACGCTTGCCAGTGACGCAAGCTCTTTTTTTGATAGCCATAATTTAACCATTTTAGGAAATACTCTGTCGTTAATGGGCTTAACTGTATTAGGCTCAATTTTAATTGGTGTGCCACTGGCGTTTATTAGCGCTTATGTGCAGTTGCCATTTAAAAAGTTTTGGTTAGTAGTATTTGCCGCCCCTTTAGCTATACCAAGTTATATTGGTGCATTTACGCTTTATGCTGCATTTGGCCCTGGTGGTGAAATACATAACTTACTTGGTTTTGAAACCCCTTCTATGTATGGCTTAACTGGCGCCGCCATTGTAATGACCCTGTATACCTTCCCGTTTGTAATGATGACAACCCGCTCCTCCCTACTTAGCCTAGATGCGAGCATGGTCAATGCAGCTCGTACATTGGGTATGTCGATGACACAAAGCGTGTTTAAAGTTATTTTGCCCCGTGTTGTAAATGGTATTGCTGCGGGCTCGTTACTCGTTGCCTTATATACGCTATCTGACTTTGGTACACCGGCAATGATGCGTTTAGACACTTTCACTCGCGTTATTTATGTAGAATATAACGCCTTTGAACTGAGCCGTGCGGCTATGTTGTCTATGCAGCTAATGGTAATTGTTGGCTTTTTACTAATGATTGAATCGCAAATTAAAACTGCGTCTGAACGCCAAGGCCAACCCCTTATTTTATTCCCAAAAAAATGGCAATTAGGCGCGATGTTTGCCACCTTTGCACCAATTTTGTTACTTGCTATTGGCTTACCACTAGCAGTATTTACACTTTGGCTAATGCGTGATGGTTTTAGTTCGTTTGATTTTAGTATTGCATGGCATTCTACTTACGCTTCAGCGATTGCAGCTATTGTTACAGTTATTGTGGCTATTCCTGTGGCGCATGCGGCATTAACAGGAAAAGCAGGTAAAGTGATGGAACGCGTTACTTACTTTGGTTTTGGTATTCCGGGGATTGTTATGGGCACAGCGCTTGTGTATGGCGGCTTACAACTACCCTTTTTATATCAAACACTGGGCTTGTTGATCATTGCTTATATGCTACGTTTTTTACCACTTGCGGTTGGCTCTGTGCGTACCAGCACCGAGCACCTCGATCCAAGCTTAGTAAAATCAGCCCGGGTATTAGGCGCAAGCCCGCGTGAAGCTTTCACACGTGTTACTTTACCACTGACTATGCGTGGTATTATTGCAGGTGCCGCTTTAGTCTTTTTAGAGTCGATGCGTGAATTAGAAGCCACACTATTATTGGGTCCAACTGGTTTTGAAACCTTATCTACGTATTTATGGCGTGTTTACGAAGCCGGTTATTTTGGCCGCGCAGCAATACCAGGGTTATTGTTGGTGGTGATTTCGGCGGCGGCTTTAGCTATTATGATGTCTGGCGAGAAACGCAACCAGTTTGAACATTAAGGATTTATTTAAATGCTATCTGTAAGTCAGTTGTCTATAGATTATGGCAGTAATCGTGTTGTTAGTGACTTAAATTTCACGTTAGGTGAAAGCGAAATTTTAATGCTTGTTGGTCCAACAGGTTGTGGTAAAAGTACTATTTTACAAGCCCTAGCTGGGCTTTTACCAATTAGCGACGGTGAAATTAAGGTCGCTAAATGGACAGCGACACCAAAGCATACTGTAGCCCCTGAAAAACGCAGCGTAGGTATGGTATTTCAAGACTTTGCGCTGTTTCCCCATTTAACGGTTGAGCAAAATGTGTGTTTTAAACTAAAAGACACAAGCCCTGCCGATCATTGGATAAAGCTACTCGGTTTAGATGCGTTTAGACATAAAAAACCAGCGACACTTTCTGGCGGGCAAAAACAGCGCGTAGCATTAGCGCGTACCCTAGCCCACCAGCCAGACTTTGTATTACTTGATGAGCCACTATCAAACTTAGACGCGGCTTTAAAAGACATGCTACGTTGGGATATACGAAATGCACTTAAAGAAGCCGGCGTACCCGCTATTTGGGTTACGCACGACCAAGAAGAAGCACTTTCGGTGGGTGACCGTGTTGGCGTGCTAAAAGGCGGAAAAATACAGCAAATTGATAGTCCTGAGCAATGCTTTAGTATGCCCAACAATCGCTTTGTAGCACGCTTTTTAGGTGAAGCTAGTTTTATAAAAGGAACGCTGAATAACGGCCAAGCAATTACCGATATTGGTAATGTGCCCGCCCATGGTGTTGACTGTGAACACGGTGAGGTAGAGGTGTTACTTCGTCCCGATGATGTATTATTAGTACAAAGCAGCGTAGGTAATAATGGCGAAGTTATTTGGGTACGCTTTGAAGGCGGCAGCAGATTATGCGCCATAAAACTAGCCTGTGGTACTGTGGTTACAAGTCGGGTGAGTCATGAAGTAGTGGTAAATCCTGGTGATAACGTACATGTATCGCTTAGTACCTCTCATCCGCTGGCGGCATTTAAAAGCTAGCGCTTTATATATTCTACTTTGGAGGAAACTATGAACGGACCAAATCCAAACAATCCATCACCTATGGAAGGGTTTCCTCAAGTAGGTTATTTAAAAAACTTTATCACCTCTGCGAATATAGATGTTGGTGATTACACCTATTACGACGACCCTGACGGCCCTGAAAACTTTGAAAAAAATGTACTTTACCATTTCGATTTTATCGGGGATGAACGGGGTCTGTTTATCTTTCGAGATTAAATTTGCAGTAGTGTGTTTGGTTTTTAGGCAAGGCGGAGCCTATGTAGTGTGGTTTTTCCACATAATTAGGCGATAACGCAGCATTAATGCCAAACACGCACTGCCCGTAGGGTTCTGCCTAGGGACAATTAACTTTTTGTTGCTCGGTTTTTACTTAGCCCACTAGGTTACAAACCTCGCGCCGCAATTTAATCGCCCTTAGGTTGAACAAATCTTAATCCTGATAGGTAAACAGACCCCAAATCGGTAAGTTTTGTGCGATAGCTAAAGACGTTACTTTTATAATGAATGGGGCTAATCATCAAACCTCCGGCTTTTCTACTTATCCATTTTTTATATTTGGTAATGGCTGGGAAAAATCTGCACCTCAACAAGGTGATTTACCTTTTAAGGGAGATACTGAAATAGGTAATGATGTGTGGATAGGTTACAACGCCACCATTATGCCAGGAGTAAAAGTCGGTGATGGTGCCATTATAGCAAGTAAATCTGTGGTAACGTCTGATGTGCCCGCCTATGGCATTGTTGGCGGTAACCCTGCAAAATTGATAAAAAAGCGTTTTGATGATGCGACAATTAATAAACTTCTAGCGATTGCATGGTGGGACTGGAGCAGTGAAAAAATCACCGCTCATTTAGATGCCATTACACACTCTGATATAGACGTATTAGCTAAAATTTAATAATTACCACTCAAACATGTAAGCCATTTTACTAATCGTTTTTAACGGTATGTTATGGCTATTGCGTTTTGCGTATAAGTGTTGCATTGATTTATCTTTCACTTCGCCAACAATCACTTCTTTTACCTGATAGCCTAAAGCAATGGCTGCTTGTGAATAGGCAATAAATTCCCACTTTTTAATATTGGTGTTATCCACTATTACCAGTTCAATGCCTTGTGCTAAGGCATTAATAAAACGGGCCAAGTTTAAATTATGATATTGCGATAATTTAAACTTATCAAAATGATACTCACCCTGCTCGTTAACAAAGTAATCATCTGTTGAGCAAATAAAATATTGGCTTTCATCTGCACCGGAAAGTTCCTCGGCGAGATTTTGCGCATAATATGACTTACCACTGCCTGGTAGCCCTCGTAAAATAAAAACTTGTTTCATAGCATCCATTTTTTATTAATACGTCAATTCGGTTTATTTACTAATAATGCCACAAATTGATGAAATTTCAGAGCAACAAATGGTAATAGTGGTTATTTAACTGTAAAAATTGGTTAAAAAACAACGTACCACTAAAAACTTTTAAAGAGTTGCCCACAACAGTTTTTTTATTTTACTTTACTAGGTATTATACAAGGTTCAAGTGCAGTGACCTCAAATGCTAAATAGCACGAGTAACGCACAGTTAATTTATATAGTTAGGCAACTTATATCATTGGAGTGAAGATGAGCCATTTAGCGATTTCAGAGCTATTAAAAGGCAATGTTGCGGTAGACAGCCAAGTAACCATTAAAGGCTGGATCCGTACACGCCGCGATTCAAAAGCAGGAATATCATTTTTAGCCGTTCATGACGGTTCGTGTTTTGATCCTATTCAAGCGGTAGTTCCTAATTCACTGAATAATTATGATGAAGTTACAAGCTTAACAGCAGGCTGTTCTGTGTCGGTTACCGGTGTATTAGTACAATCAGCAGGACAAGGTCAATCTTTCGAAATTCAAGCTAACTCAGTAACTGTGTTAGGTTGGGTTGAAAACCCAGACACCTACCCAATGTCGGCTAAACGCCACAGCATTGAGTATTTACGTGAACACGCTCACCTTCGCCCTCGCACTAATATGATTGGCGCAGTAACACGTGTCCGTAACTGTTTAGCACAAGCAATCCACCGCTTTTACCATGAGCAAGGGTTTTACTGGATCAGCACGCCAATTATTACTGCAAGTGACTGTGAAGGCGCAGGCGAGATGTTCCGTGTATCAACGCTTGATATGCAAAATCTGCCAATGACGGACAAAGGCGAGATTGATTACAGCGAAGACTTTTTTGGTAAAGAAGCCTTTTTAACGGTTTCAGGCCAACTTAATGGTGAAACGTACGCTTCAGCTATGTCAAAAATTTACACCTTTGGCCCAACGTTCCGTGCAGAAAACTCTAATACTTCACGTCACCTTGCTGAATTTTGGATGGTAGAGCCAGAAGTTGCGTTTGCTGATTTAGAAGACATCGCAAAACTTGCTGAAAACATGCTTAAGTACGTGTTTAAAGCCGTATTAGAAGAACGCCGTGACGACATGGAATTTTTCGCATTACGTGTTGAAAAAACAGCCATTAGCCGTTTAGAAGAATTTGTTGAAAAAGACTTTGCCCAAGTTGACTACACCGACGCTGTAGAGATTTTAAAAGCGTGTGGCAAGAAATTTGAGTACGACGTTGAATGGGGTGTAGATTTACAGTCTGAGCACGAACGCTACCTAGCTGAAGAACACTTTAAAGCACCGGTTGTTATTAAAAACTACCCGCGTGATATTAAAGCATTCTACATGCGTCAAAATGAAGACGGCAAAACTGTTGCAGCTATGGACGTAGTTGCACCAGGTATTGGTGAGATCATTGGTGGTTCACAACGTGAAGAGCGTCTTGATGTATTAGATGCACGCCTTGAAGAGATGGGCTTAAACAAAGAAGACTACAGCTGGTACCGCGACCTACGTAAATACGGTAGCGTGCCACACTCTGGCTTTGGTTTAGGTTTTGAGCGTTTAGTTGCTTATGTTACCGGTATGGGTAACGTACGTGATGTTATTGCATTCCCTCGTACTAAAGGCAGCGCAACTTACTAAGCTAAGCTTTGTAACGTTAAATAAAAAA
>NZ_BADW01000051.1:0-53835 GCF_000241165.1 Pseudoalteromonas sp. BSi20439 | reverse complement strand
AGATGCCGTAGCGAAAATATTTACCGCAAAAGGACGCCCAACAAATCACCCGCTCATTGTGCATATTCCCAATCAGTCGCATCTACACAATTGGGCAAAAAATGTAAATAAGGCAGCCATCACACTTGCTGATGCATTTTGGCCCGGCCCACTCACCCTAATTTTAAATGCTAAAAATGATTTAAACAGTCCGGTAACAGGCGGTTTGCCCACCATTGGGCTTCGCGTGCCTGCGCACCCTGAGTTTTTAGCGGTATTAAAGCAATTAAACACCGGTCTTGCAGCTCCCTCGGCTAATCGCTATAAGCAATTGAGCCCAATCAGTGCAGCTCATGTAATACGCGATTTGAATGGTCGAATTAGTGCGGTATTACAAGGAGGTGAATGTAATGTAGGTATTGAATCGACCATTGTAGATGCAAGCTCACAGCAGTTACGCATATTACGCCCAGGGCCAATTTCAGCAGCTGATATTTTGCAAAAAACTGGACTGCATGTCAGCACGCCACATTCACATAACGAAGTGGTACCGGGTAATGTAAAAGCGCATTATCAGCCTCATGCACCAGCCATGTTGGCTAATACTGAAGATTTCGCTAAAATTTTAAGTGAAAACTCTCAGGGTAAAAGTCACTATTTAATCTATTCGACTCAAGTGCAACAGCAATTATTAGCGAGCGACATTCCATCCGAACGTATTACTAAGCTAAGTAGTTGCCCTATTGAATACGCTAAAAATATGTATAAAGCACTGCATCTTATTGATGAGAAAACACCATTGAATATTTATATCGAAAAACCGCCAGTAGGCAGTGAGTGGGCTGCAGTGAATGACCGACTTAGTCGCGCCACCACAGTATTTGTAGGATAAGTTAATTAACCGTTAGGTATTCAATAACCGTTGCTGCTGCCACTGGTTTATAAAAGTAATACCCCTGAAAGCGTTTACAGCCAATATCCACTAACATATCAAACTGTGCCTGTTCTTCCACGCCTTCAGCGATAACACTTAAGTTATGGCTGTTGGCAATGGCGATAATACTTTGCACCATACTGTTAGACTTAGGGTCTATTAAAATATCATCTACAAAGCTTTTATCTATTTTCAGTTCATCTATGGGTAAGCGCCTTAATAAACTCAGTGATGAATAACCTGTACCAAAATCATCCATCGAGAAGCGTATCCCTCTAGATTTTAAGCTATTTATCGTATCAATCACATGCTCAAGGTTATCCATAAACAGTGACTCTGTAATTTCTAAGATTATACTTTGCGGGGCAACATTATGGGTTTCTATGCTTTGCAATAATGTCGGAATAAAAGCACTGCTTTGAAATTGCATCACTGAAATGTTGATTGCTAATTCAAGAGGGGTATCGCTGTGTTGTTGCATCTTTGCAAATTCACTAATAGAACGCGCTAAAACAAAGTCACCTATTTTAAATATTAAATCACTTTGTTCTGCAATAGCAATAAACTCGGCAGGTGAAACCATACCCAATTCACCGTCATGCCAACGAATAAGTGCTTCCATAGCATGGATTTTTCCCTGTTCATTCACTTGGCACTGATAGACCATAGAGAATGATTGTTCACTTAGCGCTACATTTAATCGCTCTTCTACTTTTAAACGGCGCAAATAAGCTTGTTTTATATCTGCATGGTAATGGCACAGCCATTGCCCTGTATCTTTTGCCCATTGATTAGCCAAATGCGCACTGCGGACCAGCTTACTTTTGGTTATGCCATGCTCTGGGTAGTTGGCCACACCGACACTCATATTTAAAGGACGTTCGGTATTTTTGGTTTCATATTGTTCAATAGAAGATGCTAATATTTGTTCAAAAGCGTGCCTATTTTGCTCATCCGATAAATGCGGTGTAATAATGCAAAACTCATTACCACTGTTTCTAAAAACTAGGTATGGAACTGCGAATGTAGCTTGCAACATTGCGGCATAGGCTTTAATTGCCTTATCGCCATACTCCATACCAAAGCGATTATTCATTGAGCGTAAATTGGTAATGTTTATGATTGCTAGACTAAAAGATGTCTCTTTTTTTGCTTCAAAGCTATCACGCAGTGCTTTTCGATTGGGTAACTTTGTTAAATCGTCGTTCCGAGAAAGGTAAAACAGTTCATCAACTCGTTTTTGCTCAGCACGAGCAATAAACCTAAAACCAAAATATAACACCGTACAAATCAGTAAGTAGATTAAAAAGTACCAGCATACCTTCCAATAAAAGACGTTTTTTATTGGCTGCATTGCCCGATTTGAGAGTGTCCATAATTGATAGCGATTATCAAATTTTGCAGATGTTAAATAAGGCTTACCACCTACATGTGTATCAATACTAAACACCTCTTCTGAGGATTTAAATATTTCTTTATCCTTGCCTGTTTGCTTTATCAAAGCATTATCAGATAACCCTAATGCCTGCTTAATTTTGGTTTTTGTATAGCTAGCTATATCTGCATCTTTTACGGAACTGTATTGAATAAAACCATCAATTTCTCTTGCTAGCATTATGTAATCGTCACTATTACTTTGCAAAATATTGAGGTATTTAGCGCCTCTTGATACCGCCATCCCTGCAGTCATTACAGCAATCACAGTGCCACTTTTGTCTCGTAATGACTTCCTTATTGGAATAACCCATTCTTGTAACGATAGATTAAAATAAGTTTGCCCTAACACCATTTTGTCTGAGCTAAGGGTTTGTGAAAAACTTTGGCGGGTTTTTTCATTTTCTTTCAGATTAATCATTGTTGAGGCATTTAAATTTGAGCTGTAGTAAATAATTTCCCCTTGGGGATTAAACAGTCCAAAGCCTAATAACACAGGATTCTCTAGTAAAATATTGTCTAGAAGTTTAATTGTTGATGTTTTTTCGGTTAAGTTATTGTTTGAAAGGATGTCTCTGCCAATTAAATCCAGCATAAGTTCTTTATTTCTAAGGGTGCTTTTAAGTGCTTGCGCAGAAAATTCGACACGGTTTTGGGAGCTTGTGCGGTATTCTTTTTCGATATTTCGCCATTCATAAGCCAACAAAACGCTTAATAGGACTAGACCGCCCAATAGCAAAAAACAAAAGAGTTTCCATAAATTATTTTTTATTAGTGCCATCTAATTTCTCACAACCCGTTTGGTAGTGTGTTATGTATTTGGGCCCTTAAATGCACTTTATGGCTAGCTTGGTTTTTTTTCAAGCTGTTTTATTGCAAAGTTGAGAAAAACACATAAAAAAAAGCCCATTATTTAACATTAAAAATAAAATAAATTAACAATAAAGTTGGTAAGTGTTTTATTTTATTGTTAAGACAAGGCTCGTATACATTTGAACCCGGTAAACTGTATTTACGTTTATCGCAGAGGTTATTGAGCGACTATTATAGTTTATTTATTAAATATAATATTGATTTAAAACAATAGCTTTAGTTATAAACTGCAAGTCAAATTAACCCTTGCATCAAGCGCTTTAGTTTAGTCATAATTTTGCAATAATCATCAGCGATAATAGCTGCATTATTAGTCAACAAAGCTTTATAAGACCCTCATGAGCGAATCTATGGTGCAATTAACCTTTGCACTACCGTCATTTGAAGATCCAATGTCTGCGGCATTAAGCCACAGCATGGAATTTGAAACGCTGTCATTGCATGCTAATAGCCAGCATCAAATTGCTTTGCAATGCGTTTTGCCTGAAGCGGCCCATGAAGGTGATATTATTTCGCTGAGCGCAACTTTACCAAATGCACGAGCAGCTCAGTACTACACAGAAAAAAAGCTCAATCAATTTGATTTAGAACAGGGACGGGTCACGCTTAGGTTGAACCAAATAGCGCATAGTCGTGGTTTTGTAATGCAAATGATTTTGCACGGTAAACACGGCACGTTAAAGAATAGTTTGCAGTTCGATATGCATATTAACCAATTTGGTAGTGGATATACTATACCAGTAACTTCGATTACCCCACCAAAGCCGCACCGCGTTCGTCAGTACCTCGCCAGTATGGGAACAGCTTTAATCTCACTTTTTTAGCTCTTGTTATAAATTTTACCATTAAGCTTTAATTAGTTAATCAGCAAAGCTCACTTTACCCATAGTAATATCTAAAATTCCACCTCTTTTATTTTTAGCACTTTGTCGCTGCCCTGCTAAACATTCGTTTGCCAAAATAGCAAACAGCACCGCCTCTTTGGCATCAGGGTGAACACCCAAATCATCAGTATTCTTAAACGCCTTAATATTTAGGCAGTGTATTAGTAATTGCTCCATCAATAATGGATTATGAATACCTCCACCACTGGCATATACCACACAGTTTTGAACCCCTTTAGCACAGTCATTTAACGCCCTAGCAATCGTAGTCGCAGAAAGCGCATTTAATGTCGCCAACACATCTTCATGGCTTAAATCTTGGGTTGCGGTTTGGGCTTGGGCTGCACGTAATAAGGCTAAATTAAACACCTCAGGTCCTGTTGTTTTTGGCAGTGGTAATTTAAAAAACGCATTATCGCTGAGCGATTTTAGCAGTATTACATTTACCTTGCCTGCTTTGGCAAGCTTTGCGCCCTCATCATAATGCATTCCTTTAAAGTAATACTGTACGTAGGCATCCATAATGGTGTTACCTGGGCCTATGTCGCTACTAAACACGCTACTAGCATCACCGCTTTTAGGTAAAAACGTTAAATTAGCAATGCCACCCATGTTTAATAAAATGCGGTTTTCGTCAGGGCTGGCAAAAAATAAATAATCGCCATACACGGCCAGCGGCGCACCTTCTCCACCAGCGGCAATATGCTTTTGCCTAAAATCGCCAACAGTGGTAATGCCTGTAGTAACGGCTATTTGGTCACTATCACCTATTTGCAAGGTGCCATGTTTAAAGTCATGATGGTTATGCTGCGACTGCGGACAGTGATAAATAGTTTGCCCGTGGCTTGCAATGGCATCAATACTCGCAGGATCAATTCCCCATGCAATTAAACACTGATTAACCATCTCGCCATGGAGTTTGCCCACCCAAGGATGTAATAAAGTCAGCACTTCTAAATCGCATTCGCGCTTAGCAAATACCTGCTTTATTTTAGTTTTATATTCGTCGTTATACTCAACCGTAGTAAAATTTAACACCTCTATTTGTGTATGCAAACCTGCACCGGTTATTTTACATAGCGCTACATCTAAACCATCCAAAGAGGTGCCACTCATTAATCCAATAATTAAACGGCTGGGCTTTTTAGCGCTATTATAAAGGGCTTCGATATGAGGATGCATAGAGACTCTGTCTGGGTGTTTTTTTACATTTTAAAAGAGTTTTAAGCAAAGTTATACCTGTATACACTTTAATTTTAATGAATTGTTTTTCATTGTTTAAGCGTTTAAAGCTTGCTAAGTTATTGGCTGATAATAACAAACTCATTTGTAGCATGATCACTTTACGAGCATTTAAACAACACGATACCTGCCAAATAGTCACCATTTTGAACGATCAACAAGTAGCTCGCTATTTGTCCTCTAAAATTCCATTTCCTTATACTCAAGCAGATGCAAACTGGTGGGTAAACGAAGGAGCAAAATGTGGCATCATTAAAGCTATTGAAGTTGATGGCCTATGTGTTGGTTGTATTGGTGTTATCCCTGGTGAGTTTGAGTATAGCCGCAGTGGCGAAATAGGTTATTGGCTTAGTCAGCAATATTGGGGGCAAGGTCTTATTACCCAAGCCATAGAGTTGATTACTAAAGAAGTGTTTGAAAGTACTAACTTAAACCGTATTCATGCGGCTGTATTTGCTGGTAATGTTGGCTCAATGAGCGCGTTGCTTAAAAATGGCTTTAATAACGAAGCTATTTTAAAGAAAGCAATTTATAAAAATGGTCACTATTTAGATAGCCATGTATTTAGTGTGCTAAAACAGAGTAATTGTTCTAATTAAATTCTTTCGACGGTTGAATTAACCACCTCTCGCCCAAAGCTCGTGTATCAAGGTACAAATCTTTTCTACCTATCCGCGCATTATTGTTGAGCAATGTATAGTTTTAAAGCTTAAACATTCGGTATATAGGTCGTTTTTTCACTCTATCATGGAGATTTTTATGTCCACAACCAGTCGTCAATTTACTTTAGCATCACGCCCACATGGCGCTCCTACTAATGAAAATTTTGAACTTAAAAACGTAGCGTTACCATCATTAAAAGATGGTGAAGTATTGCTGCGTACTATTTATTTATCACTAGACCCTTATATGCGTGGCCGCATGAGCGATGCTAAATCGTATGCCGACCCTGTCGAAATTGGTGATGTAATGGTCGGTGCAACGGTTTGCCAAGTAGAATCATCTAAAAACGATACCTTTAGCGAAGGCGAATGGGTATTAGCATATACAGGCTGGCAAACTTACGCTATCTCAAACGGCGAGGGCTTAATGTCATTAGGCAAAGAGCCTAAAAATCCATCTTATGCACTCGGTATTATGGGTATGCCTGGTTTTACTGCCTACATGGGATTGTTAGATATTGGCGCACCTAAAGCAGGTGAAACTGTGGTCGTTGCAGCAGCAACAGGGCCTGTGGGGGCCACGGTTGGTCAAATAGCGAAAATTAAAGGCTGTAAAGTAGTAGGGGTTGCCGGAGGCAGCGAAAAATGTACGCATGCTGTTAAAAATCTTGGCTTTGATGCCTGTATTGACCATAAAGCAGATGACTTTGCCGAACAATTAGAAAAGGCATGTGAGCAAGGCATTGATGTTTATTATGAAAATGTGGGCGGAAAAGTATTTGATGCCGTATTACCTTTGCTGAATACCTCAGCACGCGTACCTGTGTGCGGGTTAGTATCGCAATATAATGCCACTAGCCTGCCTGAAGGCCCAGATAGAATGGGCATGCTTATGGGTCAATTGCTTACTAAACGAATAAAAATGCAAGGCTTTATAATTTTTGATGATTACGGCCACCGCTATGACGAATTTGCCCAAGACATGCAACAGTGGCTAAAAGACGGAAAAGTTCAATACCGCGAACATCTTGTCGATGGGTTCGAAAAAACCATCGGCGCATTTAACGACATGATCAGCGGGAAGAACTTCGGTAAAACCGTAGTAAAGGTTAACGGCCCACTATAATAACATTCAGGCTGTGTTGTAATTCAGCACAGTCCAATAAGGAAGATAATGATTAAACTACACCACTTAAATAAATCTCGCTCTAAACGTATTATTTGGTTACTCGAAGAGCTTGAAGTTGATTACGAAATTGTTGCTTATCAGCGCAACACTGAAACCTTTTTAGCCCCTGATGAACTAAAAAATGTGCATCCACTGGGTAAATCACCGGTTATCGAAGATGATGGCTTAGTGATTGCCGAGTCTGGCGCTATCACAGATTACCTGATCACTAACTATGGCAAAGGTAAATTTGCACCAGCCACAGGTACTGCGGAATTTGTAGACTATCAGCAATGGCTTCACTTTGCCGAAAGCTCTGCTATTTTACCATTATTGCTGAAAATGTTTGTACAAAAAGATGGCGCTAAAACGCAATTTTTAGAGGGCTATGCCGATGCTGAAACCGCTAAAGTAATTAGCTATTTTAACAACCGCCTTGAAGGTAAGCGCTATTTAGTAGGCGACACCCTAACTGGTGCCGATTTCATGATGTCGTTTATTGTTGAAATAGTTAAAAACGCTGGCCAGCTTACACACTTTAAAAACCTTGTTAAATATGATGAGCAATTGCAAAGCCACGAGAAGTTTCATACTGCTAACGAGCTTGAAGCTAAATACGATTAACTGGTTAAACACGAATGAAGAAAGGGTCATAAGATCCTTTTTTTTATGATCACCCTTTGCAAAATTGCATTTTAAATACCCGCCAACTCTCGCTCAGTAATACACTCACCCGATGCCATTTCGAATTCTCGACACGTTAATGGGCGATTTTCGTAAATAGTACACATTAACGTGTTTCTATCGAGAGCTTGACACCAGCCATCGTCGCCACGCTTCATAACTTCACTGCCCCATTTGTCGTAATCAATATACTGAAAAGGCACACCGGTATCACTAACAATACGCACTTCTAATTGACAACAACACGCTTGGCAATTAGCGCATGTGATGGGTTCGTTAGTCGGGGTTATATTTCTTACAGGGATAACGTTGTGCGGCATAATGGCTTACTGTTTAGAATAAGCCACCAGAATACAGGAACTAATAGCAATTGCATTAAATTAATATAATTTATCGTGCCAGTAATATCGCTTTAGTTTCGCTGTAGCGCTGTTGCTCACACAGTGCAAAACCACTTAGCTGGCGTACCTTATTACGCGCAAATAGCGGCACACTCATTCCCGCTAAAAACCGACATTGGGTTTCAATGCCCACATTGTGCGCTCCTTTCGTTGCCATATGCGCCAAAAACTCATCCACCTTTTGATAGATAAGTGACTCATTAATCTCTGGTGGGGTGAGTGAATACTCAAGCTTGACCGCATGCCCACGGCACACACTACAATGCCCACATTGCTGTGGCGCATTCGCATCATCAAAATAACGGGCTAAGTTATAGCTTAAGCAAGATTGCAGCTCAAAAAAGCGTACTAGTGCAGCAATTCGTTTTATTTCAGCTTGCTCTTTATCGGTAAAATAATCGTGTAACTGCTGGGCAAGTTCGATGTTATTAATCACCTCGCTATGCACTTTGTACACTTGAGTAATACGTTTGGTTTCAAGGGTGATAAGGTTTTTTTCTGCTAGGTAATCAAGTGCGGCTACCACACGTTTACGGTCAACTTGCGCGGCTTGGGTCAAGCTATCAAAGTTAAGTGTACCCCATATTTTTTTAAAGTCGGTATGGCTAAATATTTGTGTTAAAAAGGCTTGGCGCTGCTGATCAAACTGGCAAAGTAACTCACTTTTATCAACCAAAAATTTATACTTAAAATCGGCGTAATACGCATACTGCGGGGTTATTGCGCCTTGCATTTCCAATTGTACCAGCAAGGTTTTAAGGGCAAGCTGGCGAATATTACTCTCGCTTGAAAGGCTATATTCTTGCATTTCCCATTGCTGTTGGGCTTGGCGAATATCGTTAATCACGTGCTCAATACCGCTGAGCTCTGGGGTATCGCCGTACACAAAATTTTCTACTGTGTTTAAGCCATCTAAATTAGCCAATGTATAACAATTGGAAGGGTTGCCATCACGCCCTGCACGACCAATTTCTTGGCTGTAGTTTTCAATTGATTTAGGTAAATCGTAGTGAATCACAAAGCGTATGTCTGATTTATCAACCCCCATGCCAAAGGCAATAGTGGCGACCACCACATTTATTTTACCCGCCATAAAATCATCTTGAATTTGCCCGCGTAAGGTATCTTCAAGCCCTGCATGATACGCCACCGCCTGCAGGCCCTGTGCGCTTAACATATTGGCCACTTGCTCAGCACTTTGCTGCAGAGTGACATACACAATACCGGGGCCGGTTTGCGCACGGACAATTTTAGTAAGCTCAGTGTTTTTATCGGCAGTTTTAACACTCAGCACACTTAAATCTAAATTAGCGCGATAAAACCCCGTTTGCACAATACATTGTGGCTCAATAGCAAAGCGTTCTGCCATATCGCGTTTTACTTTTTTAGTGGCTGTGGCGGTTAATAGTAACACTAACGGAATATTTAGCTCTTCACGGTAACGCGGTAGTTTTAAATAGTCGGGTCTAAAATTATGACCCCACTCAGATATACAATGCGCTTCGTCTACCACCAACATAGAAAGCGCTACTTGGCTAATAAACTCTCTAAAGCGTTCGTTTTTAAAGCGCTCAACCGATACCATTAACACTTTAACTTTACCACTGCGCACATCGTTCATTACGGTACTGCTTTGCATTTGATCTTGGCTTGAATCGAGGCTTGCAGCATAGATGCCTTTACTGTTTAAAAAGCTTATTTGATCTTTCATAAGCGCTAATAATGGCGATACCACTAAAGTTAAATGCGGTAAATGTAACGCGGTGAGTTGATAGCACAAGGATTTACCCGACCCTGTAGGAAATATCGCCAGTGATGATTGACCATTTAGCAGTTGCTCTATGGTTTGTTGTTGCCCTGCTCTAAACTGATTAAAACCAAAATGTTGCTCAAGAGACTGAACTAGCGAGGTACTCATAAAAGCGTCCTTTTTATGTCGGTGCCCATAAATACTGTAAATGCGCATTAGATGAAATATTTGCATATAAGTATACAGCAAATGACGTGATTTTTTGCTGACATGCGTGTTATTTAGGCGCACAATATTACCTAAGTGATGCATTGCCAAAATAATTTTTTTGATACCCAAGTCATTTTAAAAATCAACGTACAGAAATTGCTTCGGTATATTATTTTTAAGGGCATAGTCATGGACAAAACCATACCAAAAATCGTCATCATAGGCGGTGGCGCTGGTGGGCTGGAGCTAGCAACTCAATTAGGGCACAAATTAGGAAAGAAGCAACACGCAAATATATTACTTATTGATAAAAACCGCACTCATATTTGGAAACCGTTATTACATGAGGTTGCAACCGGCTCTATTGATGCAGATTTAGATGGCGTTGTATACTCAGCCCATGCAGCCAAGCACCACTACAACTTCCAGCTTGGCACCTTTTGTAACCTCGATAACAATAATAAAACCATCACCTTAAGTTCCCTAAATGATGAATTAGGGCATCAAATTTTACCAAAACGAACTGTTCACTATGACCACCTTGTTATTGCTATAGGCAGTGTCAGTAATGACTTTAATACCCCTGGCATTAAAGAGCATTGCTTTTACCTCGATTCAAACCAACAAGCCGAACGCTTTCAACACGCCTTACTAGATAACTTTACTCGCCTTCATCAAGACGACGACCCATTGCATTCATTAAACATTGCTATTGTTGGCGGTGGGGCAACAGGTGTTGAGCTCTCGGCTGAGCTGTATCATGTTTCTGACTTACTCAAAATATACGGTTTAACCAATATGTCGGCTAAGCGCTTACACATACACTTGATTGAAGCGGGCCCCCGCATTTTACCTGCGCTATCTGAGCGAATTGCCAGCTCAGCCAAACGTGAGTTATTAAGATTAGGGGTTATCGTACGAGAAAACACCCAAGTTAAACAAGCAACCGAGCATGGCTTTATCACAAAAGGTGACGAGCAAATAAATGCAGATATTATGGTGTGGGCAGCAGGGGTAAAAGCCCCTGACTTCATTAAAGAGCTAGACATATTTGAGCTAACACGTAACAACCAAATAAAAGTGAATGATTACTTACAAAGTAACCTAGACCCACAAATATATGTGCTTGGTGATTGCTGCGCGTTTACTCAAGACGATGGGACGCAAGTGCCACCACGCGCACAATCGGCGCATCAAATGGCGCAGTGCGTTGAAAAAAACCTGATTGCTACATTACGTGAGCAACCCCTTAAGAAGTTTGAATATAACGACCATGGCTCACTGGTAAATTTATCGCGCTACAGCACGGTGGGCAGCTTAATGGGCAACCTAACCAGTAGTAGTTTTTTATTGAAGGTAAAATTGCTCGCTTTATGTATATTTCATTATACAGAATGCATCAGCGCGCTATTCACGGCAGTGCCAAAACCTTTGCTTTATGGATCAGCGAAAAGGTGCTGCGTGTTGTGCGTCCTAAAATGAAGCTGCACTAGCCAAGATTAAAGACAGTGGTAATTTAAGTTATCACTGTCTTTAATCTTTAATATTAGCTATATAAAGTACACAAAAATTTTAAGGAACAGGCTATGTCGGGTAAAACGCTTATTTTTAATTTTGATGGTACCGGCAGTGAACCCCGCGACGCAGACCAATTTAGTACTGAGCATTTTAAAGAAGACGCTAGTATTTCTAATATTTTAAAACTACATTTATTGCTCGGCGGTAAACTTGATGATTCACCCACCACCCCATTTTCCAAGCAATTAAGCTTTTATTACCAAGGCATAGGCACCAAGGGCAGTCGTTTAAAGCGAATTTTAAATCAAGCACTTGCCCCACGCTCTGATGACGTAGCCAGCATTTTAACTCACGCTATTAATGATTTTAAACAACACTACCAAAGCGGCGATACCCTACTGCTTACTGGTTTTAGTAGAGGCGCGGCCTTAGCACGGCGCTTTGCTAAATGTTTAGAACCATTAATAAATGAGCGAGTGTATTTGTGTGTGTTTGATACCGTCGCCTCAATTGGCCTGTCAAAGGTAAGTAAGGCTACCCGCGGTGCTGAACATGTTATTTTTGAAAACCATACCATTGCCAATAATGTCACTGAGGCATTGCACTGTGTTGCGCTTGATGAAAAACGTCGCGCCTTTGAACCGACGTTAATGAACCAGCAAGCTAACATTACCGAGCTGTGGTTTGCAGGAGCCCATTCCGATGTGGGAGGCGGCTACTATCGCGATGGACTTGCCGATATTTGCTTGCGTTATGCACTTGAGTGGCTTATTGCTCAGCCGCTGTCAGTTTCATTGCTAACCAGTCATGACATCGATTACGAAAGCCTTTTACCTGAGAGTAACTTGGTTGCCCAAGACGATGTGACTGTTATTCCCGATCCACTGGCGTTAAGTCATCAGCAAAATTACTTTTGGCTAAACCCATTTTTTAAACTTGTTGATAGGCAGTGCTGTGTATTAATTGAGGATGAAATCAGCCACGTCGCCCCATTAATACATCACAGTGTTGCACAGCGAATTAATAAACTAACCAGCTATCGTCCTGAATCATTAAAAAACTTACATTATAAAATGATTTACAGCGACGACAGCACGTTAAACTTTATGGGACTCAGTGCCCATATAATGCTAGCCAACCAAAATATGAGTTTACTTAGCATAAACCAAAGCCAAGATGTGATGGTATATGCCAGTGAAGCCTACAACGCCACCGGCTTAATGCTTGCCCAAGGTGCGACCTACCGTTTTACACCTTATCCTAATCAATATTGGTATGACGATGGTATAAAGTGCTCTCCTTCTGGGTGGCATCGCGATAACGTGCAACTCGGCGTTAAAGAAATCCCCATGGCATTACTTGAGCCATTTAGACGTTTAGCTACAGCGCAGTGGTTTAGTTTAATCGGCACGATTGGTCAAAGCGATGAACATGCCTTTGAAATTGCTGAAGGCGTTGAAATAACCATTAAAAAATCGGGAGAGTTTTGCCCATTTGCTAATGATTTAAGTCGTTTTTATGGTGCGAATGCCGGTAGAATAAAACTTAAAGTAACGCGATTAAGCTGATAAAGTGCCCTAATAATCAGTGCACTTTATACTGCAAAGTGCACTGAGCTAGGGATAGCTGGTGGATGTTATTGCTTTTTCATTTTATGCCCTTTCACGGCATAAAATAATATAAATAAGTAACAAGGTAACAATACAGAGTAACCTGTTTGTAGCGAGGTAAAACCACTTAGTAAGCCCCATAACACCGGACCAAATGCACCGCCCGCTATACCCATTACTAACAGTGCTGAGCCTGTGCTGGTTAGTTTACCTAAACCCGATAACGCAAGTGGGAAAACCGCCGGCCAAACAATGGCGTTTGCTAAGCCTAAAAAGGCAATTAGCAGTAAAGCATCTGGTAAATTAGCGCCTCCTAAAGGCACCAGTATAGCATTGGCAATAACATACGACTGCGCATCAATAAACAAAATGCACAGGGTGATCACAATACCCAATACAGCCGATGCTGTTAAGGCCGCTTGTTGAGAGATAAATTTAGGGATAAGCATAATACCTAAAATATAACCAAACACCATAAACATCATAGTGTATGAAGTCATTACCCCATAGTTTTCAATACCCAGCGATAGTGCAAAAGTACCTATGGTATCGCCAGCAATAACCTCTACCGCAACATACAAAAAGATAGCAATTGCACCTAACACCAAGTTTGGATGAGAGAGTGTTTCACGAATTTCACCTTTGTCGTTTATTGCTTCTACTTCATCATTGATAAGCTCAGGCAGCGGAGACTTTTTAACCGCAAAAGCTAATACACCAATAAATAAGGCCATGCCTAAGTAAGGTAAAATAAGACCATTTGCCATATCATCAACTTGCTGTTGGCTTAGATCTGTGCCTACCGTACCGGTAAAGTTACTTAAAATTAAGGCGGTAAATACCATCGGCGAGATAACTCCTGCGCCTTTATTTAAAATCCCCATAATACTAATACGTACAGCAGCCGATTCTTCTGGCCCTAAACGTACTACATACGGATTAACCGCGGTTTGTAATAAGGTTTGCCCTGCGCCCATTACCAACTGCGCTAGTAAAAACAAAGGAAAAAACTGCGACATAGCAGCAGGAATAAACATTAAGCCTGCTAACATCATACAGCCCATCCCCAATGCCATACCGTTTTTGTAGCCGACCTTTTTGATCAGTACTGCCGAGGGCAGCGCAGTAAATGTGACCGCAATATAAAAGGAAAATAAAATTAACGACCCTTGAAATGGGGTTAACTGTAAAATTTGACTTAAGTAAGGCATTAACGAGCCATTAAGCCAAGTAGCAAAGCCCAGTATAAAAAATAATACCGCAACAATGGCCATTGGGACCACGCTACTATTTTTGGACGTATCCATAACATTGGTTGTCATGTTATTTTCCTTTATTTATATTTATTATGTTGTTAACAAACCCGAGCGCCGCCAATCCACGTGCTAATGACTTGTTGTTGTGTGTTTAATTGTACAAAATCTGCTGGACTACCCAGTATTAATCGTCCGTGTGTGGCAGGCAACTTTAAATACTGAGCAGGATATAAACTGGCCATATTAAGCGCTTGCGCTAATGGCTGCTTTAAATGAGTTACAGTGTTTCTAACTGCGGTTGCCATATCAAGCGCAGAGCCGGCCAACTCACCGGTTGTAGACGTGAGCTTACCATTCTCTAAGTTGACAGTTCGGTCAAAAAAAGCAAATTGAGTGTCATCTGTTCCCACTGGTGGCATCGCATCAGTAACTAAAAACACGCGCCCTATTGGTTTTGCTTTTAATGCCAGTTGGCATGCTGCGTAATCAACATGATGGCCATCAACAATTAAGCCACAATAAGTATCATCATTTAATAATGCACAGCCAACCACTCCCGGCTCACGCCCTTGTAATGGTGACATGGCATTATATAAATGCGTAAATCCAGTTGCGCCAGCATCAACTGCGCGCTGAGCTTGAGCAAAGCTTGCATTGGTATGACCTAAACAAACGTGTATGCCTACCTCACGCATTTTAGCGATATCACTTGGCAAAACATTTTCAGGTGCAACCGTTACCACCACCTTACCTAAATCCTGACGAGATAATACTTGCCATTCTTGATCAGAAATAGGGCGAATAAAATCAGCGCTATGAGCGCCCTTTTTTGCAACTGATAAGTGCGGGCCTTCAAAGTGAATGCCAATAATACCTGGCGTTTTTTGGGCTATCGCCTTAGCAATTACATCGGCTGCTTGGCGCATTACTTCTACGGTGTCAGTAATTAACGTTGGCAGCATAGCAGTTGTACCGTATTTGGCATGTGCTAGCAGTATTTTTTTAACCCCTGCAACACTGCTAGTACGGTTAAACAACTCACCGCCACCGCCATTAACTTGTAGATCAATAAAGCCAGGTGCAACTAAACCCGTTAGGTGCTCGTCTGCCTGCTGTACGTTATCATCTATTGCCGTAATAATACCCGCATCAACGCTTAGCACTTTGTCGTTAACAAAGTGCTCGCCATCAAAAAACTGGGCTACATGAATTCGTTTAACTGACATTTATAATGTCCTTGTTACTTTTTTAAGCCCCTTTGGCTCATCAGGATTAAAACCACGGCTTAATGCCACTTTTGCCACATCAAGGTAAAAACGCTGTAATACTAAAAATGGCGCTAATCGCGGGTGTACTTTAATACCTTGTTGGTTAAGGCTAATCACTTGTGCACCGCGTTTTTTGACCTCAGCAATTTGCTGCTGATGTGACTCTTTGGTTTCATCTTCAACCGAGCAATCTAAAATCACTAACCCTTGCTCAACTAAGGTCACCGGACCATGTAAAAACTCCGCACTACTAAATGACTCAGCATGAATAGCACACACTTCTTTAAGCTTAAGTGCCATTTCTTTTGAGATAGAAAATCCTAAACCACGTGCCAATACCACCATATTCTTAATATTTGCAAACTCAGTAGGTTGTAGCTGAGTTGGCGAATCTATAATGGCATTAAGCGCACTAGGTAACTCGTTAAGCGATTGTAATAATGACTCATTTTGCGTCCAATTAGCAACAATATGTACCAATGCCGACAACGTTGCCAAATAGCTTTTTGTTGCCGCCACCGAAATTTCATCACCGGCTTTAAGAGGTACAAAATCATCGACTATGTCTTGTAGAGGTGACGCTTCATCGTTAACCAACGCAATACAATAAGCGCCCGCCTCTTTAGCCATTTTTGCCTGAGCTAGAATATCTGGGCTGCGTCCTGATTGAGAAATAACAATTACCACGGCGCCTTCCAGCTTTAATGTTTTACCATATACACTCGCCACTGAGGGCGCAGCTGAACTGACCGGTACACCCGCTTCAATTTCAATTAAATACTTACCAAAAACGCCAGCATGATCAGATGAACCGCGACCAATCATCATAACTACTTTAGGGGCCATATCGCGAAGCTTATGACCAATTTTTTCCACTAAAGGTTGGTTGGCAATAATTTGCTTTTCAATAACATTTGGCGTTTGCGCCGCTTCTTTTTCCATTAGTGTGTTAAACATCATAACTCCTGGCTGCTGTAATTAACGTGCTGTTGTTTAGCGTAAAGTACAGACCCCATTTCTGGTGACGATAATGGGGCTGATAAAATAGCTTGTATGTCTGGATCTAACCATGTTGTCATCACGGTTGATAAACCACCAATAAACGAAAGCCTTGGTGGATTTTTATCTAATAATTGTCGTGCAATGTCGCTTAAATAAGCGCCACCTTCTTTTAAAATAGCAATTGCTGTGGCATCGTTAGCTTGTGCGGATTGAAAAACACAACCTGCAAGTTGCGCAAAAAAGGCGGCGGGTTTATTGGCAATCACTTCAACAAGTTGCATCGCATCGCTGACTTCTAAATACTTCATTAACAAGTTAGTAAGCGCACCACTTGGGATTAATTTATCTAGGCTAAGCAGCACATACTGACACGCAGTAAAGCCAATCCATGCACCACTGCCTTTATCACCATGTGGAAAGCCATGACCACCAATCATAAACGATTGGCCATTAACGTATGAAAATCCACACGAGCCAGTGCCAGCAATCATCACTGCGCCATCCTCGCCCTGATGAGCGCCCATACAAGCAATAAGTAAATCAGTAGTTAAGTGCATAGTTTTAAATGGGTGTTGCCATTGTGTCATTTGATTATGCAAACTTGGTAAGTTAACCCCTGCTAGGCCAACCCCTGCAATAAGCTCAGATAAAGGCGTATCTTTAAGCCCCGCATCTTGTAATGCTAAACGCACTGATTGCTCAATAGAATGAGTTGCTTGATTAAACCCATGTAACGGGTTACCTGGGCCTGACACGCCGGTGCCGACTATGTCATTACAGCTATTGACGATAATTGCTTTACATTTAGTGCCGCCGCCATCGATCCCCACAAAGAGTTGATTGTTTTTAAGATTGTTGGTGATCATTTTTGCCTCTTAAGTTGTTCGACCGTTTTGCAAAACACTAAAATAAAACCGGACTGTCATACTGTATGAATCTTATACTAGCACAAATGACAGCGTTGTCATTATTTTTATTTACAAATAAATAACTTCTTTTTGTCTTCAATAATTTAAGGAAAACGCACCTTAACGGTGCGTTACTTTAAGCTTTCTGCTAACACGATTCGCATAAGGCGTTTTAGAACGAACCCATACATCTTGTGTTACTTTGACAGGTTGTGTGTAGGTTTGCCATTGCTCATCACCTTGTTTATATTCAATCACTAAACCAGGGTAAGCAATATTGGCGAACAACATGCCGTTATCAATTTTAGCCCCCGCATTTGCAAGGCGATAATGCACATTTGCACGTTCTAACTTGGCAAATTCCTTTAGCCCCATGGTGGCAGCAAACGTTTGCCATTGCTGATCGCGCTGCTGCTTTAATTCAGGGCTAAAGCGATTTGTTTGTTGGCTATAAACAAAGCCATTATGATCATACGGTACCGCCCAATCTGCCTTATGCCAAGCGCGCTGTGCCAGCGATAATAATCGTGGGAATAGCTTATATTCAGCCATATTATTGGTACGCGTATTTTCGCTCCATAATTGACCCTGAATACCCACAAAACGTTTATCTTTAGCTAAAGGCGCGGATACGACCTTGCCTTGCTCATCATGCTGTAATGTGTCATCAGCTACATAAGGCTTATCTTCTCTATCAAGCCAAAATTCAGCATGAATAGGCAAATTATCTGGCATAAACTGAAATATCTTTTCAGTATTTATATGCCTTGAAGCCCAGTAATAACCATGCTCCTGTGGGTCTGCCTCATACGGAAAGTCAAAATACAGTACATCTGGTGACGAAAGCACTGCTTGCCAATTTCTGTTGGCAAATTCATGTGCACGCTGATGGCCATTCCACATTAATAAATCCCAAACATTACCTTGCACAACCTCTGGCATATTCTCTGGGTTAGTATGCGATAAGCCATCGCTCCATGCTGCGGTTTCAATATTCATATCAGCTAACATATTGGCAATACGTTCAATAAAATAGCTGCCCAGCTGATTCGCTTTAGTAATTTCTAACTTATTTTGTTTAATAAAATCAGCACAAGCAGGTGAATCGACCCATGCTCCGGCGGTTTCATCGGCGCCTATGTGATAACGAGTTAGTGGATGCTGTGCCTCACTATGAATACTTTTTACTTGTTCCATTACTTCACGGATAAACGCATAGGATGAGTCTAAACACACATTAATGGTATTGTCGTTATAGTGTTGTACCGACGAATAGAGCGTTGTATCAAGCGGGTCATACAGTAAAAACTGTTCGGCTTTTTGTTTATCGCCTTGTTTTATGTATTTATTATAACGCGCTTGCATGGCTTTAATTGCAGCGCGAGAATGCCCTGGCATGTCAAGCGATGGGATCACTTGAATATGGCGCGCACTCGCCGCTTTAAGTATTTCTTGGTAGTCAGCTACCGAATAATAGCCGTTTGCTGCACTTGAAGTATCAAGCCCTGCGCCTAATTGTGGCATTAAACATTGCTGCTCGCTTTGATCAAAACAGCGCTTTGCACCTACATCGGTTAGTTCAGGCAGTGATGGAATTTCTAAACGCCAGCCTTCATCATCACCTAAGTGCAAATGTAGCTTGTTAAGTTTATAAGCTGCCATTTGATCAAGTAACTTTAAAATAAAGCCTTTATCACGAAAGTTTCGTGCTACATCAACCAATACCCCTCTAAACTGATAATGCGGTGCATCAATAACCTCTCCCACAGGTAACATATTACTATTAACCTGATATAAGCTCGCTAAGCTTTGCAGAGCATAAAAAATCCCAGTTTCGTCAGCGGCATCAATAACCACCTCATCGGCTTTAATCGCTAATTTATAACTGCCATTAAGCTGATCTTTTTTAACAGTGGAATTAAGTGTGACCTTAATTGCCGCTGCATCATCACTTATATTAATACCTAACAGTGCCAAGCGCTCAATTGCAGCCAATACACTTGATTTATCAACTTCTGCATAGTTAATATTAAGCCCTTGGCTAATATCAAGCGTTTGAGTTTGACTAAATTCGCTAACGCGTGGGGTGGGTATAATTTGTTGAGCAATCACATTGCTTACTTGATTTTGCGAGGTTAAATAAGCTGAAAAGTCATACTTTTCATTACGCTCAAACAAGCGCTCAGAAGTAAGCCACTGAGTTTTATCGCTCTCAGTACGTTTAAACTGACGAGTGTAATCGGTATAAGGTTCTACATGTGGTAAAAGCTCTAAGCCCGTCTCTGGGTCAATTTTAGGCCTTGTACTTTCAATCACTTTAGCGGTGTCATTGTTATTCACCACGATATAGTTAGGAATAGCGTCGCTTTGCGATAATGACCAAAAATGCGCATAAAAAGTAATCGTTTTAGTCTCACCGGCTTTAAAGCCAGTAAACCCGTCTTTAAGCTCAATAACATGAATATCGCCATTAACGTGTTTAATAGTAAATTCATCGCTAACCGACTTTTGTATTGGCGTAATTTGACTAAAGTAAATTTTCCATTGGTCAACATTGATTGCCGAGTTGGCTGTTAAATGTAAGTTTGCTTTAAAACAGTGACCGTTTTCAATATTTGGATCGCACTGAGCTGATGGGCGGTTATCAACTTGCTGATATTTTATTTGCAATGTGTTAGCAAGTAACTCCACAGCACTATCGTTTGCAGGGCTTAGCTGAACCGATACGGTGCTTTGTTCATCAACATTGCCCTGACACGCACTTAAACCCAGTGCTAAGCAGCATGCTGTCAGTAATGATTTAATCTTCATTCGCTACTTTCCTCTATTGTATTAACTTAGTCACTTAAGCACCTATTTCAAATGCTAAAAATTAAGCCGATTTTTCAATGCATTCATTCTTAGTGTGGTTAGTTTATAATGTACTATCAGCTAAAAAATATTTTATGCTTTTAAATCAATCACTATTCATATCTAGCAATTGCTACCTTAGCCAAACAATCCACTACGAAGGTTTTAAATAATAATTAACATTGCGCTTTAACTTATGACAACGCTGTCATTTAGCTGTTAATGTATCCTTTTTTTCTTTTATAGCTACACAAGGGGGCAAAAAAGATACAAATAATTTACATGCATACGTATGGTTTTATTTTAAATCATTGTATTTAAATGAGATTTAAATATTACCAAATCATTACCTGAAACTTTATCTACCATTCTCACAAGAAAGGCGTATAAATTAACTGTTAATATTCAATGATGTCTTTATAATTTAGCCGTCAAATAATAAAAACCGAGTACAGTTAACTGCATTTGCTGTAGTTGTTTGCCGATAAAGATAATTTAGTGCCCAAAATGATATGTAAAGGTCTATTAAGCCGATGAGAACAACAATAAACGACGTGGCAAAAGATGCCGGGGTATCAATAAAAACGGTATCAAGAGTAATAAATAACGAAACCTCGGTACGTGACAACACCCGTGAAAAAGTCATGGCGTCGGTCGAAAAGTTGAACTTCCAGCCTAACTTAGCTGCAAGAAGTCTTGCAGGAACAAAAGCCTACAGCATAGCTTACATATACGACAACCCTAATGCGTACTATATCATCGATATGCAAAACGGTATTTTAGATGCGTGCAAAAAGCAGGGGTTTGAACTACTCATTCACCCTTGTGATGCCAAAGAAGCGCATATTTTTGATGAAATTACGAACATGATTAAACGCACACGTATCGCGGGAATTTTACTCACCCCGCCCTTTTCTGAAATGCCTGAGTTTGTTGAAAAGCTGACTCAGTTAGACCTAAAAGTTGTGCGTATTTTATCAGGGCACGACGCGCCTGACTCATTAACACCCTGTATTATGATTGACGATAATCTCGCCTCAAAGTCAATTACTGAGCATCTAATTAATAACGGCCACACGCGCATTGGCTTTTTAGCCGGTGGCAGCGAGCATAATTCGACCAAAGAGCGCTTGGAAGGTTACAAAGCAGCGTTAACCCAATACGACATTACTATAGATCCAAGTTTAATTATTGATGGCGAATATTCATTTGAGTCGGGGGTTGAGGGCGCTAAAACACTGATTAGCCAAACAAACAGACCAACCGCTATCGTCTCATGTAACGATGAAATTGCCGCCGGTGCGTTATTTGCAGCCAGATTAATGAACATTGATATACCCAGTGAACTTTCTATAACAGGGTTTGAGGATAGCCCATTCTCGCGTCAAACCTGGCCAAAACTTACCACCGCTCATCAGCCTAATAATAAAATTGCCGAGGATGCGGCCAGCTTGTTAATAGCACAAATTCGTAATGGCAATGACCGCGATATTATAAAACTATACACTCCTGAGCTCGTCGTCAGAGACTCTACCGCACGCCCTAGTTAACCGTGTAAATAGGATCACCGTATCATTAATTTCCCCTGTGCGTTGTAAAAAAACCTTCAGCGCAGGGTCATATTAAAAAACGGCCTACTTTTTGATTATACCTTCTGTATTACTGAGTTTATTAACAGTTAGACGGCTTTCAGTGTAAATTTTACACTTAGGGTCGGTTGATCTTTCAAGGTTACATAACTCAGTTCAACTCTCTAATACCGATTCACTTAATTAAGTATTATTGCAAATTGGTATAAATATGCAGGAGTAAATTATGGCCAAGTCAGCCCAATTGTATAGAATGGCAACCGATGAACATATTTGCCCATTTGGTTTAAAATCTAAAGATTTGCTTGAACGTCAAGGCTTTGAAGTAGACGATCAATTGCTCACCTCAAGAGCGCAAACCGATGCGTTTAAACAGCAACACGACGTAGAAACAACACCACAAACGTTTATAGATGATAAGCGCATAGGTGGCTATGATGAACTTAGAAGTTTCTTTAATAAATCGCCTGCCGGTCAGCAAGGTACAACCTATACCCCTGTGATAGCGATTTTTGCGGTTACCTTGTTGCTCAGTTTAGCTTTTTCGTTAAGTGGTGCAGGGCTAAGCATGTATACACTTGAGCTTTTCGTGGCATTAACCATGGCCGTATTAGCCATTCAAAAGCTACAAGATTTAACCAGCTTCTCAAACTCGTTTATCACTTACGACTTACTCGCCATGAAAGTGATCCCTTACGCTTATGTATATCCATTTTTAGAAGCCTTTGTGGGTATAGGTATGATTGCAGCGCTGCCCGCTTATTCAATTGCCCCTATCTCTTTATTTATAGGTAGTATTGGCGCAGTCTCTGTTATTAAAGCTGTATACATAGACAAGCGAACACTAAAATGCGCCTGTGTTGGCGGCGACAGCAATGTACCGCTTGGCTTTATTTCATTAACCGAAAACCTATTTATGATAGCAGCCGGTCTATGGATGCTAGTCAAATAATAAAAAGGTGCGGTAAGTTAAAACTTACCGCGCCAGTGCAAACTCTTCGAATATTAAAGCCACATGAGTTATTTTAGTAAATGAGAATTACCCCTCACTTATCGCTGTATTTAAACCGGCCTCAGCATCAGCGAGCATAGCAAACTCCTCATCTGCACTTTTGGCCACTAAATGTTTAGAGCTAAAGCCAAAGTAATACGCCGCACCGACTATAAATAGCACCATAGTGTATAAAAAAGCACGGGGGTCAAAGGCGTACACACCGGTCAGAGCAATCAAGGATAAACACAATGCTATGCTTGAAGTGACAATGCCGCCAGGCGTTTTATAAGGTCGAGGTAAGTCGGGTTGTTTTAAGCGCAACATTATATGACTGAACGCCATTAACGCATACGATACTGTTGCACCAACCACCGCCATAGCTAACATTAAATCGCCCTCACCACTTAGTGAAGCTAAAAAACCAAATACAGCAGGTACAATAAGCGCTCGTGCTGGCACTTTACGCACTGTAGTAATTGATAACGAACGCGGTAAATATCCTGCACGCGATAACGCAAACACCAACCGACTATAGCCATAAATAATAGAGAAAAATGAAGCCACCAGCCCTGCTAATCCCAGTATATTAACCACGGTTGCTAAATCGCTATTGCCTGTCGCATTTAACGCATCTACCAACGGAACTGCACTTGCGCCCATTGCTGTTGCACCTGCTGCGCCGGGTACTAACACAACCACTAATAACGCAGTAAACAATAAAAATACCATGGCGCCAATAATACCTTTAGGTACATCTTTAGCCGGATCTTTTGCTTCTTCAGCCGCCAATGGCACGCCTTCAACCGCTAAAAACAACCACATAGCAAAAGGTAATGCAGCCCACACCCCATACCAACCCAAAGGTAAAAATTCATTCGCACCTGCGGCATCTGTTACTGCAACATCAAATAAATTGGTAGCATCAAAATTTGTAATTAAAACCACTGCCGTTGCAACAATAGCCAGTACCGCTAAACCGCTTATTACCATCATTACTTTTAGCGCTTCACCTACTCCAGCTAAATGAATACCTACAAACACCAAATAAAATAGTGCATAAACCCATGGGCCATTGAACCCCGTTAACGCCTCCACTGCAGAGCCAATAAATATCACAATGGCGGCCGGTGCTAACGCATATTCAATTAATACCGCAAGACCGGTTAAATAACCACCCGTTGGCCCCATTGCTTGACGAGCAAAACTATAACCCCCTCCAGCAGCAGGAATAGCAGCCGACATTTCAGCCAGCGATAACACCAAAGTTAAATACATAATCGCCATTAACACTGCAGCTATCGCGAAGCCGCCCCAGCCAGCTTCTGCAATACCAAAGTTCCACCCAGCAAAGTCACCTGAAATAACATACGATACCCCTAACCCTGCCAGCAATAGCCAACCTGCAGTGCCACCTTTGAGCTGCCTTTTTGCTAAGTATTCTGAATTATTAGTAGACATAACATCCTCTTTATCGATTTTTTATTTTTAGTTACCGCTATTCCGCATTTAAAAAATGACGGCTCGATTGTTGATGCTCAATCACATCATCCTGTGTCCGATCTTTTAAGTTCACTCCTGTTAGTTTTAATGTTTTAGCTTCATTTAATAAGTAGGCTGCCCGTCTTGCCGCATCGATATAGGGCAAACCAGCAGGACGAATATTAGATATACAATTACGCAGCGAATCGTTAAGCCCTGTTTTAGGCTCCCAGGTTAAATAAAGTCCCAAGCTATCTGGTGAGCTAAGCCCAGGACGTTCACCAATGAGCACCATCACAATTTGGGCATTCAATAACTCACCAATATCATCACCAATGGCTACTCGCCCTTGTTCAACTAAGGTGATTGGAGCAAGAGTAAGTGGCTTATTAACGCTCAACTGTGAAAGTAATTCAGCTATAAAAGGAGCTGCATTTTTTTGAACCGCCAACGATGACAAACCATCAGCGACTACAATGGCTAAGTCGTATTTTTCTTGGGTGCTTTGCTGTTGCTCAGCAACAAAATCAAGTAATAATTGACGACTATTCTCATTTAGCTTTCGACCCAAATCTGGTCGTTGTAAATAAGTAACTCTATCAACCGCTTGGCTATGTAAATGCAATACACGCGCATTAGCTGCATTAACAGTCGCTAACTTTGCTTTCATTTCATTGATATCAAGTGGAAAATTGACTGCATCGCGCGCTTGCGCATGCGACAGTTGAAACGCCAGCATTTCAGAGGTTGGTAAACTAATACCCGCTCGACCAAGTCCTATGCGGGCATCAGTAAACTGGCGTAAGTCACGCCATGGGTTGTGTACCACATTGCCATTATTTTTATGATCAGTATTAGCAAGGTCATTTGATTTAAAATCTGCAGTCATGAACGGCCTCCCGCCAGTGCATCTAACGGCTTAGCAAATGCAGCGGGAAGACTGTGCGATAAAGTAACATCGCTGCTGTTTTTCATAATGTTCATGCTAGTAAGCCACTTTTCAAATTCAGGAGCTGCACGAGAGCCCAAGACTCGGCGCACGTATAACGCATCATGAAATGAGGTAGTTTGGTAATTGAGCATAATGTCATCGGAGCCCGGAATCCCCATCACAAACGAGCACCCAGCTACACCAAGGAGCGTAAGTAAGTTATCCATATCATTTTGGTCAGCCTCGGCATGATTGGTGTAACACACGTCACATCCCATCGGAATACCCAGTAATTTGGCACAAAAATGATCCTCAAGCCCCGCGCGGGTAATTTCTTTGCCATCAAATAAATACTCCGGGCCTATAAATCCCACCACCGTATTAACTAATAGCGGATTAAATTTTCGTGCAACGGCATACGCGCGAGTTTCGCAGGTTTGCTGATCTAGCCCGTGATGAGCATTAGCCGAAAGCGAGCTGCCTTGCCCTGTTTCAAAATACATCACATTATTGCCTACCGTGCCACGCTTTAAACTCAGCGCGGCATCTTGTGCCTCAGCTAAAGTATTTAAACTAAAACCAAAACTCGAATTGGTGGCTTCTGTTCCACCAATAGACTGAAACACTAAATCAACTGGCGCCCCCGCTTCTATGCATTCAATCGTATTAGTGACATGGGTAAGCACACAGCTTTGGGTAGGAATTTCATATTTTTGAATCACCTCATCCATCAATGTCATCAATTTAATAGCCTGCGCCACGTTGTCGGTTGCGGGGTTTATACCTATCACCGCATCACCATTACCGTACAGCAACCCATCTAAAATACAGGCGGCAATGCCGTTAATATCATCTGTTGGGTGATTAGGTTGTAAACGCGTGGATAAATGCCCAGGTAAACCAATGGTGTTTCTAAATGCACTAGTTACATGGCATTTTTTAGCAATAAGGATAAGATCCTGATTACGCATTATTTTGCTAACAGCCGCAGCCATTTCCGGAGTGATCCCCTGTCTTACACTTGCAAGTACCGAGGGAGTTGCAAAGTCACTTAACAACCAATTACGAAAATCTCCCACGGTTAAATGAGCAATCGCCATAAATGCATTAGCATCGTGATCGTCCATAATTAAGCGAGTTATTTCATCGTCTTCATAAGCAATCAGTGCCTCATTTAAAAATGCCTTCAACGGAATATCTGCTAAGGTCATTTGGGCAACCGCTCGCTCTTGCGCTGATTGTGCAATAACACCCGCTAACCTGTCACCTGAGCGATGAGGAGTGGCTTTTGCCATTACTTGCGCCAAATTTTTAAAATTATACACCTGCGTGCCCAGTGTATATCGGTACCTTTGCCCCATGATCTACTCCACATAACAACTAGTTCAAACCTTGGTACAGGTTTTGCTGACCTATAAGCTATAAATCAATTTTGTTTAGTTTCAAGAGAGCTTAATTCATACCAAGACACTATCGAATTTTGGCAAATCATCATTTTTAGCTTTATTTCATATAGTTAACTATAGTTACAGGTGGTAACTTAATCTTAATAAAAATAAAAAAGACAAAGAGTAACTCCATTATGACGCAGCAAGATTTAGCTAGCGCACCACAAAAGAGCATGGTGCATACCCAAGATATAGATGAGCAGGCGCATAATCTAACGCAGTGGCAGCAAAAATATGATCAGCTCAGTGATGGGCGATTTTTTGGGTGTATAGAAAGCGTGGGTTACCCTCATATTCATGCATTTGAAGAATACACAGAGCGTGCTCTTCACCAACAATGCGCAATAGCGCCACGATCTATTTGGCTCGGGATCCCAAAGCAGTCGCAGCAGAGCAAAATTAATGGCTTAAATGTGGCAAGTAATCAATTTATGTGTCGCACTAGTGAGAGTAACTTTGAGCTTATTACACCTGAGCAGTTTAATATTTATGGTTTAGTAATAGACACGCAATCGTTAGAACATATGGCTCAGATACAAGGGATGCACTTAAAAAATATAACGTCTTCAGGTACTGAGCGACTGACAACATGCAACGCCATGCTAAAAAGTGCCCGGGGTATAATAAACAGTATGGTTAGCAACAACGCTTTTGGCCTAAATGCCGATTTACAGCAAGACATGCTTAATATGCTGGCATTACATTTACTAAACGAACAGCTCCCATGTCAACGCATCGCTCCCAGTTATAAACACCGTAAAGCGGTCGTTGATAAAGTTAAAGATTATATAAAAGCGCATCCACAAAACACAGTAACAATTACTCAATTATGCGAACTCACCTTTGTGAGCAGGCGTACCTTACAATATAGTTTTGAGAGTATTTTAGGGATAAACCCACTGCGGTTTTTACGTTTAACCCGATTAAATAATGTTAGAAGAGAGCTAAAATTAGCAAAGCAAGATAAACCCATTTCTGTGGTTGCTGCCAATTGGGGGTTTTGGCATGCAGGGCAATTTACCAAAGACTACACGCAATTATTTGGTGAGAATCCCTCGCAAACAGTGATAAACCATGGTTCTTATTTGGCAAATTCTAAATCGATAATACATGGATAACGAGGATACGGGTTTCGGGTGGCGGGAGACGCTGCGCTGAAAGAATAGATTTAAGGGCTGATATGACTAGGTGCTAGACTGTTTGCACAAGCTCGCTACTCGTCACTCGAAGCCCGTTGCCTTCTCATTTACTCCTCATTCACTTCTCTTTGTGCAAACATGTTTTAAGTGATTAATTCACAAAGAGATCATGAGACGCTGCGCGGAAAGAGAAGGCTAAAGGTGCTAGGTTGTGTTCGCTGCTCGTGACTCGAAACCCGAAGCTCTTAGCTCGAAGTCAGCCTTATTTCGGTAAGTCAAAAGCCCTATTTGATCGGTGCTAATTAAGCCGCGATTAAATAGGACTCTTGTCCTGCATGTTTGTTGTTGCGTTTAAACGAGCCTTTGCCTTTTTTAGCTTTAACCACTTGCGGCTTAAATACTTTAGAGGTTACCAGTGCTGCTAATGCGTTGTGTTTGATCACTCCGCGGCCGGTGTCTACAGCGGATTTATTAACCGCTTTTGCTTTGCATTTTTTAGTCATATTATTTCCTATTCGTTAAAAATAAAAGAATCACTCGAAGGAGCAATGCGCCTTCGTTATTGATGGCGATTGTATGCTTAATTTTCAAGCATGCAATCATTTTTAATGCTGTTTTAAATATATTTTAGCCATAAAAAAAGCGCCGTTTATAACGGCGCCTATTTAGCTTATAAAATTAAAAACTAAAACTTAATTTTGCATAGTAACTACGGCCATCAAAGCCATAGGGTACAGCACGCAATGGGTATTTAAATGCCCCATTAGAGATAGCATTTAATACTTCATCATCACCTAGTTCATCCGGTGTTTCATCAAATACATTATCCGCACCAACCGATAGCGAAAACATCTCGTTAATTTCATAGCTTACGTTTAAATCTACGAGTACTGCCGTTTCTACGGTACTCGTTGCTTTAAATGAGCCATCAGTAGCTAGCTCAATATGATCGTTAGCAAAATACTTCACATCGGTTTCGCCAAAGTAATTAAAGCGAATCATTGAGCTGTACGAATCACGCTCATAATCAAAAGTAAGCGTTGCACGTTCACCCGGTTGTCCATCAGTTAAGAAGCTACTCTGAATATCATCAAGTGCCACATTTTTTGGAATACCTGGCGCTGCATTCACACTATCAATTTTAGTTTCGTTTAAGTTACCCGCAAACGTAGCAGAGAAATTACCGTCATATAAATCGGTGCGGTATGACGCAATAATGTCCACGCCTTGAGTGGTTGAGTTTACAGAGTTTGAAAAGTAATTCGCTTGCACTGCACCCGTTGCTTGCAGAGCAGCAACCGCCTCAGGACTAAACGCCACATCATCCGCCGACAACAAGCTACCTAATGTAATACGGTCTTCAATTTCTACTCGGTAAAAATCCACCGTTAACGATAAATCACTGGTCACATCGTAAACAAAACCGGCACTGTAGTTAGTTGATGTTTCAAGCTTTAAAGTATCAACGCCTAAAGCTGCAGGAAATGCTGAACCTGTTGTCGCAGTAAACGACTGACTTAACGTGCCGTCAGACCCTAAGTTAGTGGTAAAAGCAGTGTAACCACTTTGCTGTAATGATGGTGCTCTAAAACCCGTTGATAACGCACCACGTACCGCAAAGTCATCATTAAATTCATAACGTGTTGCTACTTTACCTATGATGTCGTCACCCGCATTAGAAAAATCTTCATAGCGAAGTGCGCCGCTCACATTCCATGCATCGTTTAACATGGTTTCTGCATCAACATACACCGCATAGCTATCACGGTCGCTCTTATTCGAGGCTTCAGGACGAAGGCCGTTATAAGCTTGAAAACCACATTGTGCAAATTGACTCGGATCGTTCACCGATGGGTATGAGGTATCCGTGTTGGCTGTTCCACATGCGTATGATGCTTCTTCACCGGGTACAATTTCATAGTTTTCTTTACGGTATTCAGCGCCAATTGAAACATAAACAGGCTCACTACGACCAATATCAACAATCCCGTTTATATCTGCATTAAAGGTTGTTTGATCAAACCTAAAACCACCCGAGTATCCCTCTGTTGGGCCAGCATTCGCGGTTATATCGGCATCGCTTGCATCCGGGTTATTAAATAAATACTCCGCCGCGTATGACGCATTTAAAGTATTGCGTGAGGTAAAATCGTATTGGTTTTCACCATAAACTGCAGAAACATCGTAGGTCCAATCAGGGTTAATTTCACCTTTAAAACCAACTGATACCGAAATATCTTGTGCTTCATTATCTATTTGCGGTAAAAAACCGTCGCTGTAAACTTGCGTTACGTTTTTAGACGCTTCATTAAAATTACGGTAAAAGCCGTTGCCTAGTGCAGTACGCTCAGAGTAACCACCAAATGAGTAAAGCTCCCCCTCACCCATTGGCAACGCCATATTGTAAAATACCGAAGTAAATTCACTCTCTGCATTACCTTGTCCCCAACGTACTTCGTCCGATAAAGTACCTGGTGCGACATTAAGTGAACCACCGGTATCTCGCTCTGCGCGGTTAGTTTTATCTGCATCACGGTACTCAAGCGATAAATTAATAAAACCGCCTTCATTACCTAATTCAAAACCACGGTTTAAACCCGCAGAAATTGTTTCTCCATCCCCTTCTGCCGTTTCGCCATATTGTACGTACCCGGTGGTTAAATCTGTTGAGTTATTAAGTGATAAGTTGATAACCCCTGCAATTGCATCTGAGCCATACTGCGCCGCCGCACCATCACGCAACACTTCAACCCCTTTTAAAGCAATAAGCGGGATCGCATTCATATCAGTACCCGCAGAGCCGCCGCCCACAGTACTGGTTAAACCAAAAATAGATTGATTATGACGGCGTTTACCGTTTACTAAAACCAAGGTTTGATCTGGTTGTAAGCCGCGTAATGTAGCAGGGCGAAATAAATCTGAACCATCAGAAACCTGTGTACGCGAGAAGTTAAATGACGGTGCCGTTGCCTGTAAGCTTTGGCCAAGCTCGGTAAAGCCACCTTTATTTAAATCATCTGCGTCAATTAAATCAATAGGTGATGACGACTCAGTGGCAGTTCGGTTTGAAACTCGCGATCCTAAAACAGATATTTGTTCGATATTTTTTTCAGCTTTAGCAGGCGCTTCTTGTGCATTAACCATACTTGGCGCACTGAAAGCAAAAGCAACCGCTACAGCCAATGTGTTTAAACGATATGTTGACATAATGATGACCCTGTTTTGTGTATTCTTATAATGTGTGTGGGGTATATTCCTTTATCCCCTTGCCAACATCCTAGCAACATACACAAACAAAAAGAAACAAAAAAATTGATAAAATTAGCATAAGAATGCAAATAACTTTAAAAACAGAAAAATAACACCTTTAAAAGCTCAAAATACAACCAAAGTAGCAATTTAATATCACAACCCCAAAAGTTAATGCAATGTTAACATTAAGATTTCGTTTATAATTAGTAAAAACAACAGTTTTGTATGTTTTTTGCCCTGCACTGGGTAAAAAACACACTCTAAATGACGTTTTATGCGGTTTTTATTAGACTAAAGTAGATAGCAAAAGGTAAGAAAGGGTACTCAGCTGAAACTATAAATAGGTCGTTATGTAGTACTGTCCGTTTTTAAACAATATTTTATACAGGCCTATTTAAGAGGTGTAACTATGCCAATCAAACTCACTAATAAGATGACAAAGTAGAGGGTCTACGCCTGTTGATTCACAGTACGCACGTAATTGCATGGGGGTTTGTTTATCAAAAATAACTTGCCTAACTACATATAACATATGATTGAATGTGATTAGATCATTATCATTAATACCATCTAAATCATGGCAACTCATCAGTAAGTTACATATTTTAGTATCGTATCCCCATAACTTTAAAACGTAGGCCGAAATAAAATTGGCACTTACGTACCCATCGGCCATAGTTTGGGCATGCTCATCTGGCGCATCGCTTTGAGCTTGAGACAATAAAATAATCTTGCCAACAAAACTCAATAACGCCACCGAGAAAAGTAGCTCTTGATGTTGTAGACTAAACCCAGCTTGTTTAGCAAAGCGCTTAACACAGCTAGCGTAATTCGCCGCTATATTTAATTGCTTTTCATGTACGTCACTAGGAATAGACGATTCAAAGTTTTTAGCAACTAATAAAGACGTCGTAATTGCCATTAATATGGTAATTCCAAGCCTCGATACAGCTTCATCTATTGACGATGTAGGCCTAACAAAACCAAGATAAGCGGAGTTTGCAAGTTGTAACAATTTAGCCGTTATTATTGGCTCTTGAGAAACAACATTGGCTATATCGTGCAAATCAAATTCATTGCTTTGTATTAAGTCTCTAAGTTCTTTTAAAATAAGAGGGTAAACAGGAAAGCTAATCATAGCCCCTAACTGCCTGCGCACATTAAAAGCAAAAGGTAACGACTTTAACGCCGCTACATTGTCAAAAAGCGCGGTTATATCTGCTTCATTAAACGGCTTAGCAAGGTAAGCATGCACAACATTAGGTTGTCGCATCATGGTGCTCAATGTCATATCACCAGTAAGTAATGCTCTGACTGGGTAGGGGTTTTGTGAAGAGCATTGCTCTAAAACATCCAATCCATTCATTTGCGGCATTAAATAATCACTTAATACTAAATCTAAGTCTTGCTTAGTGTTTAGCAGCTGCCAAAATTCATCAATATCAGAGGTTGTCATTATATCAACCTCTGGATAGGCTCGATGAATAGTCCTTTGTAATACTTTTAATAAAAAAGCATCATCGTCTAGTATGACTACCGTTATCGAACTCATTGCGCACCTTGAGAATTAAAATGGTTTAAATAATTACAAAAATCATCCTGCTCTAAAGGCTCACTGTAGTAATAGCCTTGTATGTAGTCACACCCTAACTTTTTAATTAATTCACATTGATAGGCTGTTTCTACCCCCTCAGCAACAACTTTTAAATTTAGATCATGCGACATACGCGTAATATTACGAATCATACTTTGCATCGCTAAAGACGATTCAATATCAGTAATAAGGGTTCTATCTAGTTTAACGCCATCTACAGGCAGCTTAGAAAGATAGCCAAGTGATGAGTAACCTACACCAAAGTCATCAATTAATAGCTTAAACCCCAACGATCTTAGCCTTATTAATTGCTGTTCGCAGGTAGTAAAATCTTCGATTAGATAAGTTTCTGTTAACTCAAAAACTAACTGTGACGGCTCTAAACTATTGCTGCTTAAACACTCGAGCATGTAGTCAATCCAATCGGGATCATCTTTTAATTGCCTAGCAGACAAGTTAATTGCTAATACACCCACCCCTGTTTTGTTGTCTGCCCAGTATTTTAATGTTTTACAGCTTTGAGAAATAACCCAGCGCCCTATTGAGATAATTTGACCATCGCATTCAGCAATAGGGATAAAATGAGCTGGCGCTACCCAGCCATGTTTACTCGGCTCATACCAGCGAATTAACGCCTCAGCAATAAATATTTGGCCTGTTTTAGTATCAATCTTTGGTTGAAAGCGTAATGAAAGCTCATCTTTATTTACCGCTGTTAATAATAAACGGCTTAACTCAAAGTTCTTTTTATAATCAGCTACCAACTGAGGATCAAACCGAGAACAAATACGCTGCTGATCACCTACTTGATAATTCATCGTCAACTGCATTTGATTAACGAGTTCTTTTCCCTCTAAGCTATCCTCAGGAAACAAACCATACACCCCATAAAGCTGCACATGAGCATCGGTGTATTTACTAGGGAGTACTTTTTTCAGATCATTCATCGCCTTATTTAAATCGGTTAAAATTTCACTATCAGATTTAATTTCAGGAACAAATAATACGAACCGATCGGCGCTCTTATGAAGAACTTTGACCGCTTTTTCTGATACACCTTTTAGCACTTCCAAAACCAATTTTACAAGGTGGCTGCCATCTTCTTCCCCTAGCAGATCATTGATTAATTGAAACTGCGCAATACCTATATAAACTAATGCATAACATTCTTTATTCGCTTCACATAAAGCTAAATGATTATAAAAGTCAGACTCGTTGGTTACCACCGACTGTGTTCTGGTGAGTTGAAAAATGTTACTCATGCTATTTGAGTTGCTTGATAACTTTAAAAGTTGATAAGAATCATCATTTAAACAACGCTCTATCATAACTTCTTCGCTTTTAGCTAGATCAGAGGCGTGTGCGTAATTAATAAAAAGTGTACTGCTTTTCTTATCAACAAATGACTGACTCACCGCTTTGTTTTGAGCTGTATCTAAATGGGCGAGGTGTTTATTTTCATATAAATGAATATCTGGAATGATTTCAGCGGCAGGCGCGTTAAAACGATTAATAATACCGTTATTGTCTATTTCTATTAGGCCAGACATGCTGCCCATTAATAATTGATCTCTTACTCTTTTAGCTCGGCGCTGTTCATATTTTACTTGCGCCTCGCTAATGTTCTCAAGTAGCTCACTATCGACCCATGGCTTTTCTAAAAAACGAAATACCAATCCCTGATTCAATAACTCAACCACAGACTTAAAATCAGCATATCCACTTAGCACTAAGTTTACGCAATCGGGCCAGCGACTTTTAACCTGCCGTAATAAGTCAGCGCCGTTCATTTCTGGCATTCTAAAATCGGTAATGATGATTTCAATTTGATTAGCCGCTAATATTTCAAGCGCTTCAAAACCAGTGGATGCTGTTATTACATCATAACCAGAACGAACAAGTACTCGCTTTAAAGACTTCAATACATTGAGTTCATCGTCTACTAATAAAATTCGCAAAGCCACTATTTACACCCCAAGAAGAATTCTATTTTCACCAAATAAAATATTTACACGGTTTATCAATGTATCGTTACTAAATGGCTTACAAATATACCCATCAGCACCGGCATTAACTGCATCGATTAGTTGAGTTTCAGGCATCCCTGAAATCACTAATACCTTAATATCTTTAAACTCTTCGCAAGAGCGGATAAAACGAATGACCTCAATACCGCTTAGTCCCGGCATAGATAAATCAACAGTTATCAGCTCTGGTTTTCGCTGGTGCATTAACGTACCAGCCTCGAACCCACCTGCGGCTTCTACAACGTCAAAACCGCTTCGTTTTAAAACACGCTTAATTGCAGAACGAACATTAGCCTCATCATCAATAATTAAGACTTGCGGCTTATGCGACAAACTTTGTGGAACGGGCATTTTATTTCTGACTAAAAAGTCAATAAAGTCAACCACCTGCACCCTGTAATTACCTCTACCAGTCAGCTTATGCCCTTTTAAGTCTCCCGCGTTAATCCAACGGCTTACCGTACGTTGGTGAACATCGCAATAACTAGCAATCTCACTTGGCTTTAATGTTTTTAGCATGCTAATAAAATTCAACTTGATTTTAAAATCACATTAACATAAGTTTAATGATATAGCGACAAATAGGACATTTAAGACGTAAGTGACATTAATTAACAGCTAACTCAATAACACACCCTATTCAAGAATAGTCTAGAATAAATCCTAAGCTATTATTAATAGTTAAAAACACCCACAATTGTGGCTATCTTTATTACCAAGGGGCATCTATGTTCGCCATTGATACTTTTCACACACACGGCAGCGATATAGATAAATTTATTCAACCTATAAGCCAATTTGTAGACCATGGCCCAGACTTGCTGCTAGGGTTTGCAACAACCGATACCATTAAATACCTTTATAATAATCAGCCACGCTTTTTAAAAAACACTCAAAATTGTTTAATCATCTCTTCGTGCCTTGGTTCATCAACCGAGCAAACCCTCTCATTAAATGAGCAAAGTATCAGTTTATTCTCGATTAAAGACTCAAGGGGTCATTATGGGATTGCCAGTTGCAATACAACCAATAATCTAAGAGAAAATGCCTCTAAAACCGTACTCAAAGCCATTGCTAATGCAGGCCAGCCAGGAATAACCCCCAAAATGGTCTGGTGCTTTCAAGTCCCAGGGAACGAAGAGCTAGTATTACAAGGAATTCAAGATGCGATAGGGCAGCGTATACCCGTTTTTGGAGGAAGTTGCGCCGACAACGACATTTCAGCACAGTGGCGTTTTAGCGATGCTAATAGTGTATACCAACAAGGCTTTATTATTGCGGTGTTATATCCCTCTGTAGAAACGTTCGGCTTTTATAGTTCAGGCTACGATAAAACCGACCAGCTGGGTACAGTTACAAACGTTGATGGTCGCATATTAAAAACAATTGATAACTTACCCGCCTTTGATGTTTATAATCAGTGGCGAAAAAACATAGGGTTTGAACAGTTAAAAGCGGGAAATATACTTGCCCAATCAACGATGACCCCACTGGCAAGAGCCCTTTCCTCTGATGATGATATTCCTAGGCTGCTGCTAAGCCACCCAGCGGTAGCTGAAAATGGCACGCTAGAATTATTTTCAAATTTAAGCGTTGGCGATACTGTTTATCTTGCTTCGGGAAGCCCTGAACAATTAATAAAACGAGGCGATATGGTCGTTTCTTTACTGACCAAACTGGCAGACTTACATGCAATAAAAAATATAAAGGGCGCTATTATTATTTTTTGTGGCGGCTGCATGTTATCTATTCAAAGTGCAATGCAAGAAGTAAAAGACTCTATTGCAGCACAATTACCCAACACACCGTTTATTATGGGCTTTACCTTTGGAGAACTTGGCACATTTAGCGACTCAACTAGTAAGCACGGTAACTTAATGATCTCATGCGAAATATTTGGTGATTCTGTATGACTACCAACGAAATACTATTAGAAAAACTGCATTTATTACAGGTTCATAATTTAGCACTTGAAGAAAACCGTGCCTTTAACAGCCTGATTTTAGACGGCCTAGATGCAATCTTAAAAAACGACAGCACAGAAACCTTACTCACTGAGTTTTTTAATATTTTGCAACAAGCGATCTCTTTTTCTGCGGCTATTTTAATTAAAATAAATCCCAGTGATGAATTATCTACATTAGTTACAGCATCGCACCCTCATAGTGATGCAATAATTACCCAGCTTACAGTTCTCGATAAACCGAATAGAAACATTAAAAATGTATTTAACTTACACCAACTTCCTAATTGGCAAGTAACCGATCCTTTTTGGAATTCGCAGCATGCAATGCTCACCACTCCAGTAAGTACCAGCACAGAGAGCTACCAGCTCTATATTTTTTCTGAAACAATTGGCGCGTTTAATCAGCACGATATTACTTTAATGCAACGCTTTGTCAGTTTTGCAGGGAATACGATTTCACAATTTGAAAAACGAAATCTACTTGTGAAACAAAAAGAAATGGAGGAAAAACAAAGCAACATTGAACAAGTGCTAATCAACTCTGAAAAAATGGCTTCGTTAGGACAAATGGCGGCAGGCGTTGCACACGAAATAAATAACCCTTTAAGCTACATTGTCAGTAATATCCAAAATTTGGCTTACAACCTTGAGCAATTTAGTCATTTAATTAACACACTCAAAGCAGAAAAAGCCATAACGCAGCAAACATTAGTAGATACGCTACAGCATTACCAATTTGATGAATTACAAACAGACTCAAGCGATATCATTGCTGAAATGACTGAAGGGGCTGATCGAGTTAAAGAGATTGTTCAAGGGTTAAGGCAATTTGCTCATCCGGATCAAACCCAAATTGGCGATATTGATATAACCGAGCTCATTGATAACACATTACGTGTTGCCTGGAACGAAATTAAATATAACGCCAACGTTGAAAAAAACTACAACACAGAACCAATCATCATCACTGGTCGTTCGACTCAACTCTCTCAAGTATTTTTAAATTTATTTTTTAATGCCGCTCAAGCTATTTGCGACAAAGTTGGAGTGATCAGTATTACCACTAAAGCCGATAAAAAAAATGCCTATATAACGATTGCAGATAATGGCTGTGGAATTGATAACGATAAACTTAATAAAATTTTTGACCCATTTTACACTACAAAACCAATTGGCCAAGGCACAGGGTTGGGACTGGCTATAAGTAAAGCAATAATAGAACAACACGGTGGCCTAATTAGTGTTAAAAGTCAGTTAAATCAAGGCACTACTTTTAACATTACCTTACCTAAAAAGCCTAACTTAACTGACGATGCTTTGAGTATTTTAAACGCGAAAAAAATCACTAATGAATGATTTTTTATCACATTATCAGTTGTTTACAGCCAAATTTTAAACTAAATTTAATCTTATAACTCATAATCACATTGGTGGTAAAAAGATCAATGACAGATATTGCTCAATTAGAACAGTTAAAGCAGCAGCCACCGAGCATTTTATGCTTAGATGATGAAGCCAATGTACTTAAATCTTTAGTGCGCTTATTACGCCAACATAAATTTGATGTGAGTGTTTCAACCAGTGGTGAAGATGCACTGGAAAAAATGCAAAATAAACAGTTTGATGTGGTAATAAGCGACATGCGCATGCCACACATGAGCGGTGCAGAGTTTTTAGCCAAAGCCAGAAAACTCGCCCCCGATAGCCAACGTATTTTGTTAACTGGTTTTTCTGATTTAGAGTCAACAATAAGTGCGGTAAACGAAGGAGGCATTCACGCCTATGTGCAAAAGCCTTGGCAAAATGACCACTTAATTAGTGTTATACAATCGGGCGTAGAAAAGTTTAGACTAAAAAAACAAAATGAAATTTTACAGTTTCATGTAAATCAGCAAAACCTGCAATTAAAAGAACTTAACAGTAATCTAGAACAACTCGTCGACAAACGAACAAAGCAAATTAGAAACGTACTAAAAAAGCTCGAAGTCGCAAATGAAAATGAAAAACGCGAGCACCAATCCACCGTTGAGCTGCTTTATAACTTTATTAACGCAAACCCTTACCTCGATGGAAAAATAGCCGAAAGTATAGCAGGCACATGTACCCAAATTGCGCGCTTTCTTAATGTATCTCAAAAAAGTATTACATTGGCACCTATGGCAGGATACTTAGCTCAAATTGGTTTACTTGCTATGGATCCTGAGCTTTACAACAAACCCATTAATAAGCTGAATGAAGTACAAAGAAAAACCTTTTATACACATCCTAGTATTTCACAATTAATGCTCATGCCAGCAACTCATTTAAGCGATGTATCTGATGCTATTTATTATCAATTCGAACGTTACGATGGCCAGGGTATCCCTAAAGGACTGGCAGGAAAAGATATTCCCATTGGAGCTATGGTACTGAGCGTAGCACGTGATTATTGGGATTATTACCAGCAAAGTGAGCCATTACTAACAACAAAACAACGCCATGAGTTTGCCCTAAATAATATAAAACTTCACAGTGGTAGCTTTTACCATCCAAAAATTGTAAACGCACTAGAAGCAAGCCATGCAGCGCTTATCGCTTCTGACACTTCAATTGGCTCAATTAAAGTAATGAGTGCTCAAGAGCTTGAAGAAAATATGACACTGGCAAACTCACTGCACAGCCATACAGGCATTATGCTTTTACCTAAAGGACATGTTTTTAATACAAAATCGATTATTAAACTACAACAACTCGAAGCTAAAAAGCCGACCCCATTTAGAATTATGGTTAAAACTGCTAAATGATTGATCTAAATTGCTCTTTTATTCGTTACAATGGGCTTAAATAAATTAATAACTTTGCTTGAAGGAGCACAACGTGTCGCGATTTTCTGCCGTTACCGATAATCCCCACGACGGGCGTTTTAACCAAAAAACGGGAATATTACTGACCAACTTAGGCAGCCCTGATGCCCCCACAGCAAGCGCGTTACGTGTTTACTTACGTGAGTTTTTATCTGATCCGCGCATTGTAGAAATTCCGCGTATTTTATGGATGATCATACTGCATGGTATTATTTTACGCATTCGCCCAAAACGTTCTGCCAAGCTATATAAAAGTATTTGGACTGAAAATGGCTCGCCACTAACCCATATTACTCGCCAACAAAGCCTTAAGCTTAATGACCTGTTAAAGCAACATGGCTACACTAATACCGAAGTTGTCATGGCAATGCGCTACGGCAATCCATCAATCGAAGCGGGCCTTGAAGAGCTTAGAGACAAAGGTTTAACCCGTATTATTGTGCTGCCGCTTTACCCGCAGTATTCAAGCCCAACTACAGGCTCCACATTTGATGCGGTTGCCAATGTATTAAAAAAATGGCGCTGGGTGCCAGAGCTGCACTTTGTAAATGGGTATCACAAAAACCCAACCTACCTAGAATCACTCGCTAACAGCATTAGCGAAGATTTAGAAAAACACGGAATGCCACAAAGAATGGTGTTTTCATACCACGGTATGCCTAAACAGTTTTTAGATAATGGCGACCCATATCACTGCCTATGCCAACAAACCACGCGTTTAGTGGTTGAAAAACTAGGGCTAGACAAAGATAAAGTGCTCACTACTTTTCAAAGTCGCTTTGGTAAAGCTGAATGGTTAAAACCATACACAGATGCAACTCTTGAGAGCTTACCTAGCGAAGGAATTAAAGATATCGCAATTATCAGCCCTGCATTTAGCGCCGACTGCCTTGAAACACTTGAAGAATTAGAAGGTGAAAACCGAGAAATTTTTGAAGAAGCTGGCGGCGAAAAATACCGATACATTGCAGCCCTAAATGACCGTGATGATCACATTGACGCCATGTTTGATGTGTTAAAGCCAATGCTATAAAAAAGAGAGCAGCGGTTAGGTTTTAGCTCTCAGCGTTCAGCTGGAGATTAGCCAAGTGCGGTGAAAGCTTGTAGGCGCGAGTATATCTCGCGCTTTCTCTTGTATCACTTTCTGATAGCTGACAACTTATAACTCAAAGCTGCGCTTAGCGCTTACGTGTCACTATTAATGTGATTGCCCCGGCAATTATCCCCCAGCATGCTGAACCTACCGACCACAAAGTTAAATCAGAAGCCGTTACTAAAAAAGTAATAATGGCTGCTTCAGTATATTCAGCACTATGCAAAGACTGCTGCAAACTATTGGCTATGGTGCCAAACAAAGCAATACCCGCCAGCGCCAATACCAAGGCCTGTGGCAAGCTTGCCACAATTGCCACTAACATAGCCGCACATAACGCCATAATTATATAAAACACGCCACCAGCAATACTTGCCCAATAACGCTTATCAGGGTCTTTATCGGCCTCTTCGCTCATACAAATAGCCGCTGTTATGGCTGCTAAATTAATAGAATAGGTACCAAAGGGAGCCGTCACACAATTTATTAACCCGGTCACAGTTAATGACGATGATATAGGCGCCTTATAATTATGTGCTTTCAAAATAGCAAAACCGGGTAAGTTTTGAGAAGTCATAGTTACTATATACAAAGGAATACTAATGCTTACGAATGCCTGCAAGCTAAACGTTGGCGCAATATAGGCAAAACTACTCGCTTGCCAATGCACAGTACTGGTATCGATGTTGCCCATATACCACGCTAAAAATATACCCGCGAGCAGCACACTTAGCATCGCAAAACGAGCAAAAAAGCGCTTACCAATAAAGTACACCACCACCATTAAACCAATCACCAATGGCATTTCGTTCATAAAGTTAAACACGTCAATGCCAAATGTCACTAATACTCCCGCTAACATGGCACAAGCCAGCTCACTAGGAATACGGTTCATTATTTTTGCAAACCACCCCGTTATCCCCGACACCAGCACCAATAAGGCTGATAACATAAAGGCACCAATGGCTTCATGTAGGCTATAGCCTTGCGCGCTTGAGATGAGTAATGCAGCCCCAGTGGTAGACCATGCTATTAAAATGGGCACTTTATAATAAAACGACAACACAATAGAGGTACTGCCCATTACCAAGCCCAGCATTAATATCCAGCTTGCCACTAATTCAGGTGTGCCACCTAAAGTGATCACCACTTGGTAAATCAATGCTATTGAACTTGAAAAACCAATAATAACGGCAACAAGTCCCGCCATAGTGCGACTAAGTAACTGATCAGTCCCTACCATAATTCCCTCATTTCATGTTTTAACGTTACAACATACTTTGCCTATTTATACTTTGCAATTTTGAATAATGAATAATGAAAAATGATCACGTTGCTAAAAAATTTTATTGGTCAGTTTTGTCTTTCAAAATCATTGCAATTTAAAAAACACATACGTACCTAAAAACATGCCACAGGGTGTGTCATTACTAAAAAAAATCATACTTATTAAATCAAAAACAAATACCTAAAAAAGGTAAAGTAAATACTTACAATAAGTTACAAAAACACCCATTAACACTTTATGGTTACAATTTAAATTTGATCTCATCCTATTTTTAATATAAAACTTAACAATTAGTTCACCAATAACCCTAAAAGAGAAACAGATGAAACGTTACATTGTTTTAATTATCGCTATTCCTTTGTCTGTATTTGCCATTTATACACTGCTTAATAATCAGCAAAAAACCGATGAGGTAGACCCACTCATTGCCATTGACATCGTCCCTGTTGATTCTGAATTTGTAAAACAAACTCGTAAACCATTGCCCATTGATATGAGTAAAGATCCTATTAAAACCAAACCCTCAGAAACAAAATTAGCCGTTATTGAAAGTTCGTTTGACGCAATTAATAAACCCTCAACCAAGGCCAAAGAAATCCTTAAAGCGGCAAAAGTACTGCCTACCGATTTGCAAAATGAAGCCTATATAGAATTTGATTTAGCAGCGCTTAAAACCCTTAAAGCGGGCGATAATTTTGACCTCGCCATACCGCAAACTGCCGAAACCTACAGCGCTGAAATAACTAACGTTACCAGTGCCAGTAACGGCGATAAAAGTATTGTAGGCCAAGTGATTGGTGCCAACGGAGCAATGCACACCACCATACTAACCGTGGGCAATGATGCGGTGTATGGTCAATTTACTGCACCTAGTGGCAATTATGTTTTTGAAAGCAAAGGCCAATATGGCTGGATTGCAGCAAAGCGCGATTTATACAAATCACATATAGAACACCAAGTGGGTGAACCCGCACCAAAAAATACGGATGGTAAAGACCCGTTTGCGCCCAGTGATAAAAAATCACCTGCTAGTTAATTTTTAACCTAAACACAGATGACTCAGCAGTAAAACTGCAATTACAAAAGAAAGGAAATACGACAATGAAAAAAATAATATCAACAGCCGCTATTGCAACGGCATTCTGTGCCGCCAGCACAGTGTCAGCAGAAACAATTGATATTGGTATTTTATATACCGATCAATCAGCTGCCGCTACTAGTAACATTAATACTAAAATTAATCAGCTTATTGCTTTTAGTAATCAAGTATATAGCCAAAATGGCGTTGATATAACACTGCGTTTAGTGGGCTCTCAAAACTTAGGTAATCATGCAATAACGCCTTCAGAAGACTGGCTTAACGCCGTGACAAATAGCAGCTATGTCGATGGTTTACGTAATAATTGGAAAGCCGACATGGTAGCCGTATTAGGCACAGGCCAAAGTGCAGGCAGTGGTTTAATCTCTTGTGGACTAGCTTGGGTTGGCCAAGGCACGAATGGCAATTTATACAGCTCTATGAGTAACCGTATGTATTCAATAACAGCCGTTGACTGTGGCGCTTCAACATTCGTACACGAACTAGGTCATAACCAAGGTTTAGCGCATTCTCGTAAGCAAGGCGATACGGAAGGTGGCGTATACGTTGATGGTATGGGCCACGGCGTACAAAATGAATTTGCCAGTATTATGGCTTATCCACATGTGTTTGGCAGTGCAACTCAGTACGATTACTTCTCAAACCCAAACTGGAGTGTAAACGGCATTCCATTTGGTGTAACCAATCAGGCATATGCCATTCGTACCGTCACTGATACCAAAACCAGTATCGCCAATTTTAAATAACAGCGTAAAAATGGGTTAATAACCCATTTAGCTAATTAAGTTCCCCTGCAGAGCGCCTTGGCGCTCTTTTTAATGATTAATCATTTTCTGCTTTATTGCAGGGAGTAAGGTTTTGCCATCGCTATCTACTTTACTCATTAGCTTCAACCCCATTACCTTGGCAAGCACAGGGTAAATATCTAAGTTATTTACCAGCTCAATGCTCATTCCTTGTTTAAACGCTGGGCCTGTTGCTATAAAGGTGGCTGCCATATCGTCGCTATACGCATAGCCGTGCGTACCTAAATAAGGCGCTTTAGTACCGTTGCTAAATACTGCAGGCGCATTGGTTTGCACCACAATGTCGCCCACTCGGCTCCCGCTATTATAATGATAGCCATTAAGCTGTTCGCTACTTAAAACACTATAACGCCCCTTAGCTGCCTTTTGTAAGCGTGCTTTATACGCGTCAATATCTGCATTTTTAGCATCGCTTTTGGTATAAATAAGCAAGCGAGGACCGGTATTCACAGTAATAAAGTTATCATCTTTAGGTAAACTGCTGACAATAATGCTTTGCTCAGGATCAACCTGTGCCATACCGTGATCAGAAACAATCACTAAGTTTATATCCTGCGCTAATTTGCTCAAACGAGTGCGTAACTGCCCCATTAAGGCATCTAGTTTATGAACAGCGTCACGTGTTTGCACTGCATCTGGGCCAAATTCATGCCCCATACTATCAACCAACGAAAAGTAACTGGCTACAAAACGTGGGCGCTGCGCTTGAGGTAAACTTAACCATTGTACAATTTGGTCAATTCTATCTTGGTAGTCACCTTGTTTAGAATAATGAAAATAGTAGTCTGGCGTCATACCATTAAAGCGCGCATCCGATTCAGGCCAAAAATACACCGCCGATTTAAGCCCATGCATTTTTACTAAATTCCACAGCGGAGTACCCCGTACCCAGGTACTGTCTTTTTGTCCTTTTCCCATGCTGTAGCATTCATTATTGCGCGCTTTGTCACAAAATTTATTATCAACAATACCGTGGTTAACTGGCAGTAAACCGGTGATCACCGAAATATGATTAGGAAACGTTTTACTAGGGTACACAGGCTGCATTTTTTGCGCCCTAACCCCCTGCTCACCCATTGCTTTTAAATTTGGCGCGCCATGTTTTTCAATATAGTCCCAGCGCAAACCATCAATTGAAATCATCACTACGGTTTGCTCTTTGGCAGCAAATGCAAGCGGACTTATCAGTAATAACACACTCACAACAACGAATAATAAACGCATCATTTATCCTATTTAAGTTAATTTTTAAGCGACTTGAATACACTAACATAGCTATTTTAAAATTTTGTGGTATTGAGACTAATCTAATTCACAACACAATTACTTCGCAGTTAATTTAATAGCAAGTGTGTGTTCGCCAGACTCAATTTGATGCCAACGTCTATATGTTTTAAAACCGGGCGCACTTACCTGTATATCGTAACTGCTTGCATTGAGCACCATACCAGGACGATATTTAGGACCAATATTCATAATTCTGATATCTGCATTAGGGGCATTGCTGGTAATGGTAAGCTTAGTTTTTTGCTCAACCATATATTTCTGACGCTGTTGTTGCTCTGCGCTAAGAGAGCTATCGCCATGACGTAAAATATCGACCTTAGCAAGTGCATGGCTTAAAGGCGTAAAATGCTCATAAATACCCAACTTTTCTTCAAACGCTAAACCTAATGGATGCAATACGGGTTGGGCATGTAATGTCCAGCGAATTGCATAACTAAATACCGGGTTGCTCGACTCTTCTACCTTAGCTAAAAAGTAATTAACGGGGCTTTGCTGGTCTTTAGTAAAGGTATTATTTATTAATACTACTGGGGCAATTAAAATAACCGCAGGCATAATGAGCTTTTTAAGCCAAGATAACGGGTGTTTCTTATCTATGGCGTTTACAGAGACAGGCTTAATTAGCAGCCATAATTTTAGCGGTAACTTACTAAAAGTAAGACAAATTAAAAATAATGATAACGACATTGAAATAGGCGGAATGAGTACAGAACGCAGTGCTTGCTTACCATATTCAGCATATTCCCCCCCATCTACAAACTTACTTTGGGCGCTATTAAGCATCGTTAGATATTTATCGGTACGTTTTTCGATATTAGGATCAAGCACGTACTCTTTAAAACTTTTTTATTCCAATCTGCGCGAATATTTTTTACATATAAATCGCCCATACGATCAGCAATTTTAGCTTGTATTTGTTTATGCAACTGAAACCTAACCCACGGCAAATTAGGCTTTAAACTCAAATCATGCTTTGCCATTTCACTGCGCCACTGGCTGTTTGCTTCATTAGTGACTTTTTTAGCGACAGCCTGTGCAAATTCCGCGCGGTCATTAATATTCCAGCGCTCATTGAGTGCTAAGCCCTTACTAGAAAAATGTGTGCGCAACTTTTTAGAGGTGGTGTCATGAGCGCGAAAAGTGATTAAATTTTCGATACCAAATTCGTAGCCGGTTTCAGTTACAAATAACTGTCCAAATTTAGGGTGTTGTAAAAAGCGTAATTGATAATGATCAGGATCATCCGTGTACTTATATCGCTTATCTTTAATACCACCGTCGCCCCCAGTAGCTAAACTAGCCGCTTGTAAGGCAGTATATACCCCCCCTGTTAAAAACCCCATTAATAGGCTGCTGGCCGCATTTTCTGTTGCAGAAATATCTTCAACAATAAGCCAGTAATCGGGCTCGATGTAACCAATACCAGCTTGAAGAATATCGCTGCGATAATCAGCTGCCGCTCTTTCGTAACAGCGGTTACGACGATCTTTTTGGCTACTTTTATCATAACGCTCTGAACATCGAGCAACTTGCTTGTGGTAGCCGTAAATTTTAGGGCCATATTTTTGCGCACGCGCAGACGCTTTTGCTATATGCGCTTTTTGCGCTTGTTGATAGTTGCCCCACCCATCATTTATTTGCTGCTCAACTTGTTGCCAATAACCTTGCTCACGCGTACTAATACCCGCCAAAGTTTGATTATATTTTTTACTACCCGATGCATACGCTTTATATTGCACGACTAGCTCATCGTACAGCTGACTATACTCGCCATAGTGTTGATCAAAGTCTTGGTAGGCCTTTTTTTGCACAAAAGAAGCAATAATCTTACGCTTATCATCCTCTAAGTTGTCAGATAAAGCAGCATCACTATATAAAAGCCCACCAAAAAGCGCTAAAAACGTGAGGTTTTCTGAGCTGTGTAATTGCTCAGAGTCGTAATCTAGACCGTTTACTTTAATTGAATTAATCGCCAAAGCATCTCTGAGTGCTGCACTATAAACAGCAAATTGGCGCTGCTGCGAAGATGAAGGCTCAATTAAGGTTTTTTCTATCACATATTTTTGACCATAAAAAACAACTGGCCAAACTAAACACACTAATGCAACCAAAGAAATAACGCCTCGGCCTACTTTTGCAACCATAGCTTTAGGTAAAAAATCAGCAAGCAGTAACGCCACTCCAACCCCAGAAACAGCTCGTCCATAAATTTCTAAATGCTCTAAGTCTTGTGCCGAGGGTGTCCCCAGCCCCACTAAAGAAACTAATTGTGCATTAAAAATAGCCTCGGGTAATAAATATAAAGAGGCTAGCAGTAGCAGTAAAAAACGCCACCAAAATGGTTTTATGGTTGTGCTCATAGTCAATGGTCTTATTATTTTTGTTTACGAAGTTCAAGCTCAACGGCTGGGTCGGTTTCAAGGCTAAATTTTTCATCAGCCTCGCGCGCGCCAACCTCTAAATTAGGCACACTCTTAACCGGTAACATCTTCACTGGGTAAAGCGTCCTTTTAAGCGACTTTAATTGCCCACCAATTGCAGGGTATAAATGGTTTTTTTGATAAGCCGATAGTTCGTCTAATCGCATTAAATCTAAATCGTCAGGTAGTGTTGTAATTTGTTTTGCTGCGGGATGTGATCCTTTATATGGCTGAACATTTGGTAAACCGAATACCGAACAGAACCCATAAACAGAATCATCAATAATCACTGAGTCAGGACGTAGTCGCTTTGATTGAGCTAATAAAGTTTGCTCATGGTAGTCGTGGCCGTTAATCGAATAAGTCGCTATATCAATTCCCTGTGCCTTAGCAGTCACTTTTAACTGTGCTGCACTTTGCTGATAGTGGCGAATATCTAACACATAGCCAAAATTACGTTTTAACTTTTTTGTTAGCGAGGCTAATTTAATTGGACGATCGTAACGCGTTTCACGATGACGACGATTGGCATACGACTGAATGCTTTCAAGTTGCTCTTTATTTCGCTCATAAATAGGATCGCTCCCCGCGCCACGTTTTAGATCAGCCGCCAGTTTGTTCATCGATATCTTTGAAGGAGACTGAATAAACATCATATAAATGTCAGGGTTAATATCGCGCAAACGAGTTAAGTTACGCAGCTCTAAACTACTAAAAAAATAATTATTCTCCCCCACATATTGATGAGCAAGATAATCAAGCATTTTTAAATCGTTGATTGATGCTCGCGACTTAATTTCAATATTTAGCTTTTGCTGCACTTTTCGATAGCGAGAAAACGTACTGGCAAGCGCCTTAAACGAAGGGGGAATATCGTTAGTTAACAGCCCCGTTTCTTGGTTGCGGTGGCGTAAATATCCCCATTCTTTAGCGTAATTAATAGACTCAATTTTTCGCTGTTTATTATCAACTGTGCCAGTTTCACGACCAGTACGGGCATCATGATGTACCACCCACACATTGTCACGGGTTATGCGCACATCAATCTCTATTACATCAAAATTATTATCAATCGCATCAATTACCGCATTAAGGGAGTTTTCAGGGTAACGCACAGAACCACGGTGGCTTTGTAAGTTAAAATCACTACATTGACGCGCTGATAAATAGTTAATATTGCCCAGTTGCGTTTGATAAAAACCACGAGCAGCTAAGGCACTAGCACGCGCATTAGCTGCTTGTTGTTGCTCGATTGAGAGAGCATTAGTGCTCGGTTTATTTTCTGTGCTATTACACCCAGTTAAGATACTGGCTAACACGCACACCGATAAAATATTAATGTAAGCTAAAAGACGCATCATGCTGACTAAGCCAAAAGGCTTAAACTCCCTGAAAAGACAAAAGATTAACTAAACTTTAAAGGTTATATGAACAAAAACTGAATTAAAAGTAAAACTTATCAGCTAAACTAATAATTTTAATTTAATATACAAGCTGTTAGATTAAATTTAACATTCAGACAGGCCGGAAAGTAAAAAAGGATTGCCATGATCGACTTCAGCAGCAAAATAACTCCTGCGCGTATGCAGCGCACTACAGCCAATTTACAAATGGCACTTGAGAGCGATCGTGGCCGAATTATTAATAGTGCAGCCATTCGTCGGCTGCAACAAAAAACCCAAGTATTTCCGCTTGAGCGCAATGCAGCCGTGCGCTCACGCCTTACTCATTCATTAGAAGTGCAACAAGTTGGCCGGTTTATTGTGCAACGTATTTTTGCTAACTTAAACTACCAACAGCAAAAAGAATATGGTTTATCGGGCTTAGAACGCCCACTAGAAACCCTAGTAGAAATGGCCTGCCTAATGCACGATATTGGTAATCCGCCGTTTGGTCACTTTGGCGAAGCCGCCATTAATAATTGGTTTAATGCTAACTTGGCCAGTATTACACCTGAGCGTTGCCAAACAGCCAATAGCAGCATAGGGGTTATTTTTAAACATTTAGCGCAAGATATTTGCAACTTTGAAGGTAACGCCCAAGGCATTCGCATTATTCACTCCCTGCTCAGCCTTAATTTAACTTATAGCCAAAGTGCGGCAATTTTAAAGTACACACGCCCTGCAAGCTTAGCAAAGCAAGATATCCCACAAAATAAAAACTACATTATGAAAAAAGTGGGCTACTACTACAGTGAAAAAAGCTTTATAGAAGCACTGCAAACAGAGTTAAAAATGGAGCCTTATTGCCGCCATCCTGCCAGCTACATTATGGAAGCCGCAGACGATATTTCTTATTGCTTGGCTGACATAGAAGACGCGGTAGAAAAAGACATAATAAGCACTCAGCATTTATGCGAGCAATTAAAAAAGCAGTATCAAAAAGCACTGATTAACTTAACCTTAAACGACACCCAACACCAAAGCTTTGTAGATGACGCAATTAACTACGCTATTGAACGCGCTCAAGCACAGCCTTTTAATTTTAATAGTGAATTTTTTATTTATTTACGTGTGTCGTTACTACACCCGTTAGTGAATCATGCCGCTAAACGCTTTATTGAAAATATAGAGCCAATTTATCATGGCGACTTTAACCATGCATTATTAGAAGATCGCAGCTACCTGCATGCAGCAACCCAAGCGCTCAAACAAGTCGCGCTTGAGCATGTATTTTCGCACAAAGAAGTCGAAAAGCTCGAACTGCAAGGCTACCGTATTATTAATGGCCTACTCGATTGTTATAAACCTTTGCTGCTTTTGAGTAGCGATGACTTTAAACGTGCATTGCATGGCGACAACCGCTTATTAATAGAATCGAGACTCGTTAAAAAACTCTCTAAAAAGCATTTAAGTAGCTATCAGCATGCCATAAATGCGATGCAAGAAGAGCCCGATCATTTTGCCGCCTATGAATTTTATTATCGCTGTCGGTTAATTCAAGACTACATTAGCGGTATGACCGACCAATTTGCTTACGACGAATACCGAAGCTTATTGGTAATTGATTGACTACAAACATCTCACGCTTGGCATTGCTAAGTCCTAGGATCTGTTTATCTTTCAAGGTTAAATTTGCACGCGCGGCAATTAAATTGTCCGTAGTTTTAACAAAAATTAGTCCGCAAAAGTTAACAGACCCTAGATAACTTTTCACTTTGCGCTTAATATTAGTGCATTGATGCTTAACCGCTTTTGAGTTTTATGAAACCGTTACTGAGTTGCTTACTTTTTTGTTTTGCTTTGTTTTATAGTGCCAGCAGTGCCGCTTATAACGAAGCTATGTGTATTCTTATAAAACAAGAAATGCAGCAACACAGCAATAATAAAGCCAGCCGTAAATACCGTAATGCTGCGCGAGACTTTGAAAAAAACTGCAGTGATCCGCAAGCGGCACGCACTTTGCCAGTACCAAAGCCTAAACCGCAGCCGGTTATTAAACAATCGACCCCGGAGGTTGTAAAACCACAACAAACAGAACCCACTTTACAGCCAACGTTTCCAGACGATGCAACTGAGCAAAGTGCAACTCCACCCCAAAATAATGTAATCGAAAAAAGCGCCACTCAAACTATAGAGCAAGCTAAAAAAAATGCCCCAGTAGCATCAACCACAACCGCACCTGATGAGTCACAAGTCAATGTAACAGCAGCGGCTGAACAAAGCGGCGCTTCTGAAAAAAATGCACAGCCAAATAAAATACCGGCCAGTGAATTATCAAACACTGAGAAAAATACGCAACCAGAGGTAAAAAAAGCCACCGTTAAGCCAGCACAAACCGCCGTACCTATCACTATAAAAACCAGCGAGCAAACAGCCGTTATTGCCTCTTCAATGCCCAAAGGGGCTAATATAATCTCGCTAGTTTTACCGAGTGTGGCACTATTGTTAATTGTGGTAATTACGGTTGTGGTATTAATGCGCCTGCGCAATATTAAGCAAAATAAACAAGTGGCTGATACTGGCATACCATTGCAAATGCCCCCCAGTAACGACAATGATCAAACTCACAGTGTTGTTACTGAGCCGATGGTGACTGGCTCTGATCTGCAAAACCCAGCCGTCGAAAGCAAGGGTAAAGAGCCTGATTCTAGTCGAGTTAATACAGTGAAAATAAAGCCGGAGCCTAATACGGCTGAGTTTGAAGCAGCCGCTAAAGCGACCTTAGAACGGATTAAAAATGCAACTGAGTTTGCTGAGCCACAAGTAAGAGATTTTGATCCCGAAGCCAAACAAAGCAAAATACAGCGTAACTTTATAAATCAACCTAGCGAACAAGTTATACCAGTTAAAAAAGAGGCGCCAATAAAGCCTTCACACATTGCACCTGAGCCTATTGCTCCTGAACCTATTGCACCACATCAACCAAAGGCTGATATACATCCTGCTAAAAAGCAGCGCGCATCGTTAAGCTCACCAACAGAACACGACTTTAAAGAGCCAGAGATACGCACTTTCGATCCCGATGCGCCACTACCAACTAAAAAAACACCGGTAACGCCAGGGCAAGTAAAGGTTACCCCTGAAGAGCCAAGTAAGCCCGATAACTCACTACAAAGCAGCAACCCATTTGCTAATTTATCGCTTGATGAAAGCTGGGATCCAAATTCCCCCGAAAAACCAAAAGTAGAAGAGAAAAAACGGGCGCCTAAATCACAAGCACTCATCGATGCAGAAAAACGCGCAAAAAACATGCAAACAAAAGAATAACGCGGTAACATAAAAATACTTAAAATAAGTCTGTAAAGCCACGGCATAGCCCTTAAGCTTACATTCAGTTAACGCCTTTAAAATAGCCTGTTTTTTAAGCAACACTCAAAGCCGCTTTATATCCAAAAAGGGTATATTTAATAGAAGGAGAGACTTATACACATGCACGTTATGTTATCAGCTAAATTAAGATACCGTATTTATATCGCATCTTTTTTGCTGATGGCTTTTACCTGTCATTACACTCACGCAATTGAAGCAATACAACCCTCAAGCAAAGCGCCTAATCACCATGCTACTTTAAATATAAGTACAGGCGAATGGCCGCCTTTTTTAAGCGAATCGCTGCCTCACAAAGGCGTGGTTGCACATTTAATTACCGATATATTTGCACAAGCCAACATTAAAGTTAACTTTACCTTTTTACCGTGGCCGCGTGCTTACCACGACACCATTAATGATAAATACGCAGCCACTGCCGTATGGATGTTTGAACAACAACGTACTGAGGATTATTTTTACAGTGAGCCAGTGTTAAACGAGCGTTTTGTATTTTTTTATCATAAACAACGCCCTTTTGATTGGCAAAATCTAAACGATTTAAAAGGCTTATTACTCGGTGGTGGGCTTGCCTACAGCTACGGCAAAGAGTTTGATAAAGCAGCTGATGAAGGCTTGTTCGATATGTCGCGTGTAAGTACAACAGAGCAAAATTTTCAGCGTTTAGCTATGGGCCGCATTGATGCCTTTGCCGAAGAGCAAAGCGTAGGCTATCACATATTAGCAGGGCAAAAACCGACAATAAAAAATGGCATTGTGCACCACCCAAGGCCACTATTAATCAATAAAAGCTTTGTGATGTTCCCTAAAAATAACCCACGCAGTGAACAGCGGCTTGAAATATTTAACCAGCAATTACTTAAATTTAAACAAAACGGCCGCTACCAAGCCTACTTTGATGCGTTAGATAATGGCGCTTATCAACCCACAAATAGCGCCCTAGCCGACTAACCTGTAGGCAGGGCTTTATGTAGCGCGTTTTATGTTTGGAACGCGGGTTTCGGGCTACGAGCTAGGTTTTAGGTTTTAGCAAAAGAACGAAGCCCGTTGTCTTCTCATTTACCCTCATTCGCTTCTCTGTGGTTATATATTTTTTAAGTGATTTATTCACAAAGAGGTTATGAGACGCTGCGCTTTTAGAGGAAATAAAAAAGCCAAATATTATTCTGTAGCAGCAA